>NZ_JBSFJX010000008.1:0-144020 GCF_053598275.1 Streptomyces sp. NPDC001156
GGTGGCGAAGTGGGTCCACCTGGACGCCCAGGGGAGCGCCACCGCACTGCGCTCCTCCACATCGGCCGGCACGGGCTGGGTCACTGTCGGTGGCGGGCCGTATGGTCTGGAGTCATGGAAACCAGCACCGACGGCGCCGCCGGGCCGTCCGCCGTGGCCGCCGTGCCCCCGGAGTCGCTGTCGCCGTCCCGTGCCAGTGATTTCATGCAGTGCCCACTGCTCTACCGGTTCCGGGTGATCGACAAGCTGCCCGAGAAACCGAGTGAGGCGGCCACCCGGGGAACGTTGGTGCACGCGGTGCTTGAGCGGCTGTTCGATGTGCCGGCCGCCGAGCGGACCGCCCCGCGCGCCAAGGCGCTGGTCCCCGGTCAGTGGGACCGGTTGCGGGAGAGCAGGCCGCAGCTCAAGGAGCTGTTCGTGGACGATCCGGACGGCGAGCGGCTGGCGCGCTGGCTCACGGAGGCCGAGCAGCTCGTGGACCGCTGGTTCGCGCTGGAGGACCCCACGCGGCTCGAGCCCGCCGAGCGCGAGCTGTTCGTGGAGGCGGAGCTGGAGTCGGGGCTGAAGCTGCGCGGGATCATCGACCGCGTCGATGTGGCGCCCACCGGTGAGGTGCGGATCGTCGACTACAAGACGGGCAAGGCGCCCCGGCCCGAGTATGCCGAGGGTGCGCTGTTCCAGATGAAGTTCTACGCCCTGGTGGTGTGGCGCCTGAAGCGGGTCGTCCCGCGCCGGCTTCAGCTCGTGTATCTGGGCAGCGGTGACGTGCTGACGTACGACCCGGTGCTCGCCGACCTCGAACGTGTGGAGCGCAAGCTGCTCGCGCTGTGGGAGGCGATCCGGCTCGCGACGGAGACGGGCGACTGGCGCCCGCGGCCGACCAAGTTGTGCGGCTGGTGCGACCACCAGGCCTTCTGCCCGGAGTTCGGTGGTACTCCCCCGCCCTATCCGCTGCCGGTTTCAGGGGCCGGCGAGCAGCCGGCCGGGGAGCCTGCCCTCGACGGGTCGCAGCCGCCGGTCAGGGTGGCCGAATCGGGCGAGACCGAGCAGGGCAGAATGGGGCCGGACTAGCGAAGGAGACTCACGTGGCCATCCGCGTCCTATTGGTCGACGACCAGCCGCTGCTGCGTACGGGCTTCCGGATGATCCTGGAGGCGGAGCAGGACATCGCGGTCGTCGGCGAGGCCGGAGACGGCCTCCAAGCGCTCGACCAGGTGCGTGCCCTGCAGCCCGATGTGGTTCTGATGGACATCCGGATGCCCCGGATGGACGGGGTGGAGGCGACCCGGCAGATCACCGGGCCGGGGCGGGACGGCCCGGCGAAGGTGCTGGTGCTGACCACTTTCGATCTGGACGAGTACGTGGTGGAGGCGCTGCGCGCCGGTGCCAGTGGATTCCTCCTCAAGGACGCTCCGGCCCATGAGCTGGTGCAGGCGATCCGGGTGGTGGCGGCGGGCGAGGCGATGCTGGCTCCGAGCATCACGCGCCGGCTGCTCGACAAGTACGCGGGGCATCTCCCGTCCGGCGACGAGCCGGTCCCGGACACGCTGCACACCCTCACCGAACGCGAGGTGGAGGTGCTGAAGCTGGTGGCGCGCGGGCTGTCCAATGCCGAGATCGCGGCCGATCTGTTCGTCAGCGAGACCACGGTCAAGACACACGTGGGTCATGTGCTGACCAAGCTGGGTCTGCGGGACCGGGTGCAGGCGGCGGTGTACGCGTACGAGAGCGGACTGGTGCGCCCCGGCGCGCAGTAGCCGCCCGGACTTCCCTGAGCGGCTGCGGACGTCCGGCGACAACTGCCGGACGTCGTGCGTCGGTTGCCGGGACTTCAGCTGCACACTGAGGGCGCCCCTTGCCGCGCAAGGGGCGCCCTCAGTGCTTCCCGTCCTCCTGTGGCGGCCTCCGGACACGGCGAGGGCCTCCGGACACAGCGAAGGCCCCCGGGCAGATGCCCGGGGGCCTTTCACATGAGCAGGTCAGCTGCCGGAGCCGCGGGAGAGCTCCCACAGCTGCAGGGTGGAGGAGGAGTTCATCGCGTACTCACTGCCCGAGATGTCGTCACGGGTGGCGACGTACTGCTTGCCCTGCCACAGCGGGAGGATCGGCACGTCGCCGGCGACGATGTCCTGGATCTCGGTGAAGCTCTTCGACGCGCTCAGCCGGTCGGCCTGGCGGCGGGACGCCGGGATCAGGTTGTTGCGGATCAAGCCGTTGTCGTAGGGCAGGTTGAGGAAGTTGTCCTTGTCGAGGAACGGCGCGAGGTAGTTGTCGGCGTCCGCGAAGTCGGGGAACCAGCCCATGCCCCAGACGTCGTAGGCGAGCTTGCGCTGGGCCGGCACGAAGTGCTCCCAGTCCGCGCCCTGGACGCTGACGTCGAACAGCCCGCTGGCGTTGAGCTGCTCCTTGAGCACCTCGAACTCCTTGGCGGTGGCCGGGCCGTAGTGGTCGGTCGTGTAATGCAGCGTCAGCTTCACCGGCGTGGTGATGTTCGCCTTGGTCAGCAGGGCGCGGGCCTTGGCCACGCTCGGGTCGCCGTACTTGTTGAAGAAGGCGTTGGAGTGGCCGGTGATGGTGGCCGGGACGAGCGAGTACAGGGGCTGCGCCTCGGTGCCGTACACCTTGGACACCAGCGCGCCGCGGTCGATGACCTGCGCCATGGCCTGGCGGACGGCCGTGCTCTTGACCGAGGGGGCGTTGGTGTTGAAGGCCAGGTAGCGGATTTCCAGGCCCGGCATCTCGACCAGGTTGACGTTGCCCGCCGTGTCGTTCTGCAGCTTGCGGATCTGGTCCGGCGCCATGGTGCGGGTCATGACGTCGATGTCGCCCTTGGCGAGGGCGTTGCCCATGCTGTCGGCGTCCTTGAACGTCTGCAGCACGACCTTGTCGTTCTTCGGGGTGAGAAGGCCCTTGTAGTTGGGGTTCTTGGTGAAGGTGGCCTTCACCATCTCGTTGTTCTGGACCTCGGACTGCAGCGTGTACGGGCCGGAGCCGTCGACGGAGAAGCCGTTGCGCAGCTTGTTCTTCTCGTAGTCCTTGGGGTTGACGATGCCCGCGACCGGCGTCGACAGCTTGAACGGGAAGGTGGCATCCGCGACCTTGAGGTGGAAGATGACGTCCCTGTCGCCCTGCGTCTCGACGGTGTCGATGGTGGACAGCAGCGCGAAGACGCCACTGTCGGCCTTGATGGCGCGGGCACGGTCGATGGAGAACTTCACATCGGCCGCGGTCACCGGGTCGCCGTTGGAGAACTTCAGGTCCTTGCGCAGCTTGCAGGCGTAGCGCTCGTTCCCGGTGTCGGTGAAGCCGCAGCTCTCGGCGGCCTCGGGCTCGGGCTCACCGTCGCCGCGGGGCTGCGCCATCAGCGTCTGCACGGTCTGCCGGAGAACGTTCCAGGTGCCCACGTCGTACGCGTACGCCGGGTCGATGGGCGCAGGGGCGTCGCTGGCGGCGGTGAACCGGTCGGTGGTACCGACGACGATGGCGTCACCGCTGTTGCCCCCGCTGCTGGACCCGCCGCAGGCGGCGAGGACAGGGGTGAGCAGACCAGCGACCGCCGGCAGCACCAAAGTCTTACGGTTCATGCTCGTGTTTCTCCAGAGCTGTCGAGTCCGTGTACCCGGCAAGCAAGGGTGGCGCTACGGATCACGGGGGTTGTGGCATGTTCTCGCGATGAGATTAGTCCGCACACGCACGAGCGCTGACAGCTACCGGAGTTGAGGTCCCATCACGCTGCGGAACCGGCTGTGGACGCACCGGAAAACCGGTCACGGAAGGATTAGTGCAGCGTCTCATCAATCGGGACACAAGGGTGCGCCGCAGGGGCGCGAATGGGATGGAACAGCATACGCCGGGCCCCCTGTCGACCCCCGCGCACGTGGTGAACGTCACACCTCCCGACTCGGGCGGTGTGCGGCGGAATTCGGGCGCGCGACCGGGTATTAATTCATTCTGCTGGACAGTCCCCGGTATTCCGTCCATTCGTAGTGCACGCTGGGTGAACGGTCAGCGCATTTCCGTCATCAAACCGCGCAGGAATGTCAGGTCGACCTCTTCGAGCGAGGTCACGACGGTGCGGCCTGCGGCGGGGGCGATGGGGGCGACCGACGGGACGGCGACGACCCGGCAGCCGGCGGCTTCGGCGGCCGCCACCCCGGTCGCCGTGTCCTCGATGACCGCGCAGCGCGCGGGCTCCGCCCCGAGGCCCTTGGCGGCCAGCAGATACGGGTCCGGGAACGGCTTGGTCCGCTCCACCTCGTCGCCCGCCACGGTCAGCGCGAAGTACTGGGGGCCGAGGGAGGCCAGGATGCGGTCGATGATGCGCCGGTGGGACGCGGAGACCAGGGCGGTGGGGATCTCGTGGGCCGCCAGTTCGGCCAGCAGCCGGGCGGCCCCGGGCATCAGCGGCAGCCTGTGGTCGATGCGGTTCTCGAACCCGTCGTTGAGCAGCACAGTGAGCTCGTCGAGGGTGATGTTCGCGCCCGTGGCCTCGATCAGGAAGCCCGCGCTGCGCGTCATGGGGCCGCCCACGACGACATGGCGCCATGCCTCGTCGAGCGTGTGTCCGAGGGTGGCGAAGACGTCGACCTCGACCTCCCACCAGAAACCCTCGGTGTCCACCAAGGTTCCGTCCATGTCGAGGAGCACGGCCTGCAGTGCGGAGCCTTCGGCCGTACGGGTTCCGAGGGCGGGGACCGTGGTGGTCATCCGGCGTACCTCCTTCAAGGGACGACCAGGCCGGTTCCCACGGAGGGAACCGGCCTGCGGTGGACCTGCCAGTGTACGACGGCCGTGAGAAAAGTGCCGATCGACGCGGAGCGCCCCGGTGTGTGGTCACACACACGGGCGAGGGGCGCGGCCCGCGCGTCCGTCGGAGCCGGGGGCCGCGGTCCCGTGCACGGGTGTACGGGACCGCGGGGCCTCGCGGTAGTCCCGGGGCGAGGGCGCAGGCCGCGTCGGTGTCGGCCCGGATGCCGCGGGGTACGAGGGCACGCCTTTCGGGCGCGGTTCCGGGCGGGTCGTCACCGCGCGTTGAAGTACTTCGCCTCCGGGTGGTGGATCACGATCGCGTCCGTGGACTGCTCCGGGTGGAGCTGGAACTCCTCGGAGAGCTGGACGCCGATCCGCTCCGGCTCGAGCAGCTCGGCGATCTTGGCGCGGTCCTCCAGGTCGGGACAGGCTCCGTAGCCCAGCGAGAAACGGGCACCGCGGTACTTGAGGGCGAACATGTCCTCCATCTCGTCCGGGTCCTCACCGGCGAAGCCCAGCTCGGAGCGGACCCGGGCGTGCCAGTACTCGGCGAGCGCCTCCGCCAACTGCACCGACAGGCCGTGCAGTTCGAGATAGTCGCGATAGGAGTTCGCCTCGAAGAGCCGCGCGGTCTCCTCGCCGATCCGGGAGCCGACGGTGACGACCTGGAGCCCGACGACGTCGGTCTCGCCCGACTCCTCCGGACGGAAGAAGTCGGCCAGGCACAGCCGCCGGCCGCGACGCTGGCGCGGGAAGGTGAACCGGGTGCGCTCATTGCCCTGTTCGTCGAGGATGATCAGGTCGTCGTCCTTGGACACGCAGGGGAAGTAGCCGTAGACGACGGCCGCTTCGAGGAGGTTGTCCGTCTGCAGCCGGTCGAGCAGGCCGCGCAGCCGGGGCCGGCCCTCGGTATCGACGAGTTCCTCGTAGGTCGGTCCCTCGCCGGTGCGGGCCTGCTTCAGGCCCCACTGGCCCTTGAACAGCGCGCCCTCGTCCAGCCAGGAGGAGTACTCCTTGAGCGGGATGCCCTTGATGACGCGGGTCCCCCAGAAGGGCGGCGCGGGGACGCGGTTGTCGGTCGCGACGTCGGAGCGCACGTGGCCTTCCTCGGGCCGCTCCTCGATCTCCACCGTGGCGGCCCGCACCCGGCGCTGCCTCAGCTCGGGCAGCTTCGCCCCCGGCACGCCCCGCTTGACCCCGATCAGCGCGTCCATCAGGCGCAGGCCCTCGAACGCGTCGCGGGCGTAGCGGACCTCGCCCTCGTACAGCTCGTACAGGTCCTGCTCGACGTACGCGCGGGTGAGCGCCGCGCCGCCGAGGATGACCGGGTAGGCGGCGGCGAGCCCGCGCTGGTTGAGCTCCTCCAGGTTCTCCTTCATGATCACCGTGGACTTGACCAGGAGCCCGGACATGCCGATGACGTCGGCCCGGTGTTCCTCGGCGGCCTCCAGGATCGCGGAGACCGGCTGCTTGATGCCGAGGTTGACGACGTTGTAGCCGTTGTTGGACAGGATGATGTCGACGAGGTTCTTGCCGATGTCGTGGACGTCGCCGCGCACGGTGGCCAGCACGATGGTGCCCTTGCCGGCCTCGTCGGTCTTCTCCATGTGGGGTTCGAGGTAGGCGACCGCGGACTTCATGACCTCCGCGGACTGGAGCACGAACGGCAGCTGCATCTGGCCGGAACCGAACAGCTCGCCCACGACCTTCATGCCGTCCAGGAGTGTCTCGTTGACGATGTCGAGGGCGGACCGGCCGGTCAGGGCCTCGTCCAGGTCGGCCTCCAGACCGTTCTTGTCGCCGTCGATGATCCGCCGCTTGAGGCGCTCCTCCAGCGGCAGCGCGGCCAGTTCCTCGGCCTTGCCGGCCTTGAGCGACTTGGCGGTGGCGCCCTCGAACAGCGCCATCAGCTTCTGCAGCGGGTCGTAGCCGTCGGCGCGGCGGTCGTAGATCAGGTCGAGGGCGGTGGTGACCTGCTCCTCGTCGAAGCGCGCGATGGGCAGGATCTTCGAGGCGTGCACGATGGCCGAGTCGAGCCCCGCCTTGACGCATTCGTCGAGGAAGACGGAGTTGAGCAGGATGCGCGCGGCCGGGTTGAGGCCGAAGGAGATGTTCGACAGACCGAGCGTGGTCTGCACGTCCGGGTGGCGCTTCTTCAGCTCGCGGATTGCCTCGATGGTGGCGATGCCGTCCTTGCGGGACTCCTCCTGGCCGGTGCAGATGGTGAAGGTCAGGGTGTCGACGAGGATGTCCTCCTCACGGATGCCCCAGTTCCCGGTGAGGTCGGCGATCAGCCGTTGGGCGATCTCGACCTTCTTCTCGGGGGTACGGGCCTGGCCCTCCTCGTCGATGGTCAGGGCGATGAGCGCGGCGCCGTGTTCCCGGGCGAGCCTGGTGACCTTCGCGAAGCGCGACTCAGGCCCGTCGCCGTCCTCGTAGTTGACCGAGTTGATGACGGCGCGGCCGCCGAGCTTCTCCAGACCCGCCTCGAGGACGTCCACTTCGGTGGAGTCGAGGACGATCGGCAGGGTGGAGGCGGTGGCGAAGCGGCCGGCCAGCTCCTCCATGTCGGCGACGCCGTCGCGGCCCACGTAGTCGACGCAGAGGTCGAGCATGTGGGCGCCCTCGCGGATCTGCTCGCGGGCCATCTCGACGCAGTCGTCCCAGCGGCCGTCCAGCATGGCCTCGCGGAACTTCTTGGAGCCGTTGGCGTTCGTCCGCTCGCCGATGGCCAGGTACGAGGTGTCCTGACGGAACGGCACGCTCTGGTAGAGGGAGGCGGCACCCGGCTCGGGCTGCGGAGCGCGCTCGACCGGGGCGAGGTCGCGTACGCGTTCGACGACCTGGCGCAGATGCTCGGGGGTGGTGCCGCAGCAGCCGCCGATCAGGGAGAGGCCGTAGTCGCGGACGAAGTTCTCCTGGGCGTCGGCCAGACCCTCGGGACCGAGCGGGAAGTGCGCGCCGTCCTTGGTGAGCACCGGCAGGCCGGCGTTCGGCATGCACAGCAGCGGAATGCGGGAGTGGCGCGTCAGATAGCGCAGGTGCTCGCTCATCTCGGCGGGACCGGTCGAGCAGTTCAGGCCGATCATGTCGATGCCGAGCGGCTCGAGCGCGGTCAGCGCGGCGCCGATCTCCGAACCCAGCAGCATGGTGCCAGTGGTCTCGAACGCCATGGAGCACAGCAGGGGCACCTCGATGCCAGTCGCCTCCATCGCGCGTCGGGCGCCCAGGACCGATGCCTTGGTCTGCAGCAGGTCCTGGGTGGTCTCGACGATGAGGGCGTCCGCGCCGCCGGCGAGCAGCCCCTCCGCGTTGGCCTGGAAGCCGTCGCGGAGGGTGGTGTAGGCGACGTGGCCGAGGGTGGGCAGCTTGGTGCCGGGACCGATCGAGCCGAGGACCCAGCGGGGGCGGCCGTCGTCGGCGGCGAAGCCGTCCGCGACCTCCCGGGCGATCCGGGCGCCCGCCTCGGACAGCTCGTACACGCGGTCGGCGATCTCGTACTCGGCCATGGCGGCGTGGTTGGCCCCGAAGGTGTTCGTCTCGACGCAGTCGACGCCCACCGCGAAGTACGCCTCGTGGACGGAGCGGACGATGTCGGGGCGGGTCAGGTTGAGGATCTCGTTGCAGCCCTCGAGACCCTGGAAGTCCTCCAGGGTGGGGTCCTGGGCCTGGAGCATCGTGCCCATCGCTCCGTCGGCCACCACCACACGGGTGGCGAGGGCTTCCCGGAGGGCTTCGGTTCGGGTCCGGCTGTCGGTGGAGGCGGACGAAAGGGACGGGTTCGGCAACGAGGCCATGGACGATGCTCCCTGGAATGCGACGGCTGTCGGCTTTGCGCTTCCCATGGGACGCGCACGCCGCCAGGGTAGCCCGCGGCACGCCATACGGTCAGGGGCGTCCAGCGGGCGGACGGGCGTGCTGGACGTGACCTGTGGGGGGATTGCGCCCGAACGGATGACGGCCGCCTATTAGCGAGAGGAAGACCTCGACCGGTAATGTTCGGCATTGCCGAACGGCGGTAAACGAATGACGGTCGGCGGTTGAAGGTGACGGAGGGCAGAACGGCGATGGCACGGAACATCCAGTCGCTCGAACGGGCGGCCGCGATGCTGCGGCTGCTCGCGGGCGGTGAACGGCGGCTCGGCCTGTCCGACATCGCCTCCTCGCTCGGCCTGGCCAAGGGCACGGCCCACGGCATACTCCGCACGCTCCAGCAGGAGGGTTTCGTCGAACAGGAAGCGGCCTCGGGCCGCTACCAGCTGGGGGCCGAGCTGCTGCGCCTCGGCACCACCTACCTCGACGTCCATGAACTGCGGGCGCGCGCCCTGGTGTGGACCGACGACCTGGCCCGCTCCAGCGGGGAGAGCGTCTATCTGGGGGTGCTGCACCAGCAGGGCGTGCTGATCGTGCACCACGTGTTCCGGCCCGACGACAGCCGGCAGGTCCTGGAGATCGGGGCCATGCAGCCGCTGCACTCCACGGCCCTCGGCAAGGTGCTGTCGGCGTACGACCCGGTCGCGCACACCGAGGCGGTGGAGGCGGACCGGAAGGCGTTCACCGACCGCACCGTGTGCGAGCTCGACGCATTCGAGCATGTCCTCGACCTCACACGGGCGCGCGGCTACGCGGCCGACGTGGAGGAGACATGGACCGGCGTCGCCTCGATCGCCGCACCCATCCACGACCGCAGGCGCATGCCCGTGGGCGCGGTCGGCATCACGGGCGCGGTCGAGCGTGTGTGCCCGGACGGGGAGGTGCGCCCCGAGCTGATCGCGGCGGTCCGTGACTGCAGCCGCGCGGTGTCGCGGGATCTGGGTGCCGGGAGGTTCTGAACCTCGTGTTCCCGGGCCGTCACGGCGACGCCGTGACGGCCCTTCGGCGTGCCCGCACACCGTGGGGCACCTCCCTGGCAAGGCCCCGCGGGGGTCGTGCGCGACCACTCCACGTGCCCGCGTGTCTGCGGTGCGCAGCCACGCCGGGACTGATCACTGCAGGCGATCAATAACGATCCTGTTTTCGATTACCGAACTCTTGACGCTCGGCGAACCGGAGACAAGACTCCCGTCCACCGGTCGGCATTGTCGAACACTAAACGGCAATACGCGCTAGAGTGTGACAACGCCAAGGGCCGGCATCGCTCTCACCCCGAGGGCGCGGACCACCGGAGGGACCCGGGGTTCGCCTTCCCCTGGACGAAGGACAAAGGAGTCGCGGGTGTCCAGCTCCGACATCTTCATCGGCGAGACCATCGGTACCGCCATACTCATCCTGCTCGGCGGTGGCGTCTGCGCCGCAGTGACGCTGAAGGCCTCCAAGGCCCGTAACGCCGGCTGGCTCGCCATCGCATTCGGGTGGGGCTTCGCCGTTCTGACGGCGGTCTACACCTCGGCACCGCTCTCGGGTGCCCACCTCAACCCGGCGGTGACGCTCGCGCTCGCCATCAAGGACGGCGACTGGAGCAACGTCCCGGTCTACTGGGCCGGCCAGCTGCTCGGCGCCATGATCGGTGCGACCCTGGTCTGGGTCGCCTACTACGGCCAGTTCCAGGTCCACCTGACCGACAGAGAGGTCGTCGGCGGCCCGGGGGCGCAGGACACCAAGGCGGTCGAGGCCCAGGAGGCCCAGGCGGGTCCGGTCCTCGGCGTCTTCTCCACCGGTCCCGAGATCCGTAACGCGGTGATGAACCTCGCCACGGAGATCATCGGCACGGTCGTGCTGGTCCTCGCCGTCCTCACGCAGGGCCTCAACGACAAGGGCAACGGCCTCGGCACCCTGGGCGCCCTGATCACCGCGCTGGTGGTCGTCTCCATCGGTCTCTCGCTCGGCGGCCCGACCGGCTACGCCATCAACCCGGCCCGCGACCTCGGTCCCCGCATCGTGCACGCTCTCCTCCCCCTGCCCAACAAGGGCGGCTCCGACTGGGGCTACGCCTGGATCCCGGTCGTCGGCCCGCTGGTCGGCGGCGCGATCGCCGCAGGCATATACAACGTCGCCTTTGCTTGAGAAAACTGAGCTTCTCCGCACGTGCCCCTCAGTACCGCTCTCAGCACCGCGCCGTAAAGACCGCCCCACCTATCCACGGAATTCCAGGAGCACACCGTGACCGACGCACACACCGCCGGCCCCTTCATCGCCGCCATCGACCAGGGCACCACGTCCTCGCGCTGCATCGTCTTCGACCGGGACGGCCGCATCGTCTCCGTCGACCAGAAGGAGCACGACCAGATCTTCCCGAAGCCGGGCTGGGTGGAGCACGACGCGACCGAGATCTGGACCAACGTCCAGGACGTCGTCGCCGGAGCCATCGAGAAGGCCGGGATCACCCGCGACGACATCAAGGCCATCGGCATCACCAACCAGCGCGAGACCACCGTGCTGTGGGACAAGAACACCGGTGAGCCCGTCCACAACGCCATCGTCTGGCAGGACACCCGTACCGACGCGCTCTGCAAGGAGCTCGGCCGCAACGTCGGCCAGGACCGCTTCCGCCGCGAGACCGGTCTGCCGCTGGCCTCCTACTTCGCCGGCCCGAAGGCCCGCTGGCTGCTCGACAACGTCGAGGGCCTGCGCGAGCGCGCCGAGGCGGGCGACATCCTCTTCGGCACCATGGACACCTGGGTCATCTGGAACCTGACCGGCGGTGTCGACGGCGGCTACCACGTCACCGACGTGACCAACGCCTCCCGCACCCTGCTGATGAACCTGCACACCATGCAGTGGGACGAGAAGATCGCCGAGTCCATCGGCGTCCCGCTGGCGATGCTGCCCGAGATCCGCTCCTCCGCCGAGGTGTACGGCGAGATCACCGGCGGGCGCCTCGGCGACCTGCTCGGCGGCATCCCCGTCGCCTCCGCGCTCGGCGACCAGCAGGCGGCCCTGTTCGGCCAGACCTGCTTCTCCGAGGGCGAGACCAAGTCCACCTATGGCACCGGCACCTTCATGGTGATGAACACCGGTGACAAGATCATCAACTCCTACTCGGGCCTGCTGACCACGGTCGGCTACCAGATCGGCGACCAGAAGCCGGTCTACGCCCTGGAGGGCTCCATCGCCGTCACCGGCTCCCTGGTGCAGTGGATGCGCGACCAGATGGGCCTGATCAAGACCGCCGCCGAGATCGAGACCCTCGCGCTGTCGGTCAAGGACAACGGCGGCGCCTACTTCGTGCCGGCCTTCTCCGGCCTGTTCGCGCCGTACTGGCGCTCCGACGCCCGCGGTGTGATCGCCGGCCTGACCCGCTACGTCACCAAGGCGCACCTCGCCCGCGCCGTCCTCGAGGCCACCGCCTGGCAGACCCGTGAGATCGCGGACGCCATGACCAAGGACTCGGGCGTGGAGCTGGCGACGCTGAAGGTCGACGGCGGCATGACCTCCAACAACCTGCTGATGCAGACGCTCTCGGACGTCCTGGACGCGCCGGTGGTACGCCCGATGGTCGCCGAGACCACCTGCCTCGGCGCCGCCTACGCCGCCGGTCTCGCCGTCGGCTTCTGGACCAACACCGACGACCTGCGCGCCAACTGGCGCCGGGCCGCCGAGTGGACGCCCCACATGGACGCGGAGACCCGCGACCGTGAGTACAAGAACTGGCTCAAGGCCGTCGAGCGGACCATGGGCTGGATCGAACACGAGGAGTAACAAGCGATGACCACCCTGCAGAGTGTCCCGGCTCTGGGGACTCACCCGGCCTACGGCTCGGGGCCGAGCCGCGCCGAAACTCGGGAGCAGTTGTCCAGGGCGACATTCGACCTCCTGGTGATCGGCGGCGGGATCCTGGGCATCTCCACGGCCTGGCATGCCGCGCAGTCGGGCCTGCGGGTGGCGCTGGTGGACGCCGGCGACTTCGCCGGCGCCACCTCCTCCGCCTCCTCCAAGCTGCTCCACGGCGGTCTGCGCTATCTGCAGACCGGCGCGGTGAAGCTGGTGGCGGAGAACCACTTCGAGCGCCGTGCGGTCTCCCGTCAGGTGGCCCCCCACCTGGCGAACCCGCTCACGTTCTACCTCCCCGTGTACAAGGGCGGGCCGCACGGCGCGGCGAAGCTCGGGGCGGGCGTCTTCGCCTACTCCGCGCTGTCGGCGTTCGGTGACGGCGTCGGTCACCTGCTCTCGCCGGCCAGGGCGCAGCAGGACGTGCCGGAGCTGCGCACCGAGAACCTCAAGGCCGTGGCCGTCTACGGCGACGACCAGATGAACGACGCCCGCATGGCGCTGATGACGGTCCGCGGCGCCGTCGACGCGGGCGCGGTCGTCCTCAACCACGCCGAGGTCACCGGACTGCGCTTCACCAGGGGCTGGGTCACCGGTGCCGAACTGAAGGACCGGCTCTCGGGCGACGAGTTCGGGGTGGACGCGCGGCTGGTGCTGAACGCCACCGGGCCGTGGGTCGACCACCTGCGCCGGCTGGAGGACCCGAAGGCGGCGCCCTCCATACGTCTGTCCAAGGGCGTGCACCTGGTGCTCAAGCGCACCTCACCCTGGCGGGCGGCGCTGGCGACGCCGATCGACAAGTACCGCATCACCTTCGCCCTCCCCTGGGAGGACATGCTGCTGCTCGGCACCACGGACGAGGAGTTCGAGGGCGACCCGGCCGAGGTCGGGGTCGCCGAGAAGGACATCGCCCAGATCCTCGACGAGGCGGCGTTCTCCGTCCGCGACCAGCAGCTGCGGCGTGAGCTGATCACCTACTCCTTCGCCGGTCTGCGGGTGCTGCCGGGCGGCCCCGGCGACACCGCCAAGGCCAAGCGCGAGACCGTCGTCACCGAGGGCAGGGGCGGCATGCTGTCCGTGGCGGGCGGCAAGTGGACCACGTTCCGGCACATCGGCCGTACGGTCATGAAGAAGCTGGAGTCGCTTCCGGGCCGCCCGCTCGGCGACGACTTCGAGCCGATCTCCACACTGCCGAAGCGGCTGCCGCTGCCCGGCATCGCCAACCCGCGCGCGGTGGCCCACCGGCTGGTGGTCGACGGCCCGGCGCCCGGGCCGCGCATGGCGCCCGACACCGCCAAGCACCTGGCGACCCACTACGGCTCGCTGGCTTTCGACATCGCGCGGCTGGCGAACGAGAACCCGGAACTGGCCGAGCGAGTCCACCCGGACGCCCCGGAGATCTGGGCGCAGGTCGTCTACGCCCGGGACCACGAGTGGGCCCAGACCGCTGACGACGTGCTGCGCCGCCGTACGACGCTGACGATCCGCGGTCTTGCCACCGACGAGGTGCGCAGCAAGGTGCAGGACCTGCTCAACAAGGAGTAGGACGTCGAACCGGTCCTGGGCACCGTGCGGGGCTCGATGACGCGGGGGCGGCTTCCGGCAGGGAGCCGCCCTTTCCGTCTGTGCTGCCGCACCGCCTGCCTACGTGCGCGACGTCGATCGCGCGCCGGGAAGCGCCGGGCACGTCGTGGGCCGCCCGGCGCTCGACCACGGGCGGTGATCCGGAGCGGGCTGCGGCTGCGTACGGTAGCCGGTGTGCCCTGCGCGTCCGCCGCGCGCCGCACTCCGGATTCGCCGGCCCACTGGAGTCGCCTCATGACGCAGGACCTGTCGCCCGTCACCCGCATCCCCCGCAGCGGGCTGCCTCCCCACGCCGTCGTGGTCGGCGACCCGGCCCGCGCCGCGACCGTCGCCGCGCTGCTCGACGGGGCTGAAGAGATCTCGTACCACCGCGAGTACCGGGTGTTCCGGGGGACCTGGAAGGGCCTGCCGGTGACGGTCGCCTCGCACGGGGTGGGCGCGCCGGGCGCGATCCTGCTGTTCCAGGAGCTCGCGGACGCGGGGGTCCGCACATTCCTGCGGTTCGGTACGGCGGGCGCGATGAAGCCGGAGATCGGCGACGGCGATCTGGTGATCGCCGAGGCCGCCGTGCGCGACGACGGGGTGACCCAGCAACTGCTGCCGCCCGAGTACCCCGCTGTCTGCGCGCCCGAGGCGGTGTTCGCGCTGCAACGGGCGGCCAGGGAGGCGGATGTGCCGCACCATCGGGGGATCGTGTGGACCCGGGCCGCCTTCCAGCCGGGGCTGATCCCTTTGAACGCGTACGACGGTGCGGGGCTCGCGGCGATCGAGATGGAGCTGTCCGCTCTGCTGGTGACCGCCTCACTGCGCGGACTGGTCGCGGGCGGTGTGCTCGTGGTGGACGGCGCCAACGCGGACGAACTGGTCGACAAGGACGCGGCTTTCTCGACGGGCGCCTACGACCCGCACCGAGAGGTCGTCGCCCGGGGAGTCGAACGCGGCGCGCTGGTCGCACTGGAGGCACTGCGCATGCTGGCCGAGGAGAACGCGGAATGAGTGAGCGCATCGATCTACTGGTGCACGGCGGCGAGGTGCTGACCGTCGACGACGCCGGGACCGTCGTACCCGGTGGGGCCGTCGCCGTGCGCGACGGTGCGATCGTCGCGGTGGGCGCGGCCGAGCAGTTGCGGAACCGGTTCACGGCAGACACCGCCATCGACGCCACGGGCTGTCTCGTACTGCCGGGTTTCGTCAACACCCATACGCACCTGGCGATGACGCTGCTGCGCGGCCGCGCCGACGATGTCACCCTCCAGGGATTCCTGGAGCGCGTCCTGCGCTGGGAGGCGGAGTTGCTGTCGCCGCGGAACGTGGCGTCGGCGGTCCGGGTCGCGATCGCCGAGAGCGTACGGGCCGGGGTGACCTCGGCGCTGGACATGTACTGGTACCACGAGGAGGCGGAGCGGGTCGCGCGGGAGACGGGCTGGCGGCTGTTCGCGGGGCCCACCTTCATGGACGTCCCGGACTCCCCCGACGGCCGGGCGTACGAGGACCGGATGGAGTGGGCGCGCCGGGACCTCGCGGCGCGGACCGCGCACCTGCCCGGGACACGGCCCGTGGTGTTCGCGCACTCGGCCTACACACTGGCCCCCGAACAGCTCGTCGAGATCGCCGCGCTGGCGCTGGAGTTCGGGGCGCTGCTGCACATCCACGCCGCGGAGAACGCGGCGGAGGTCGCCACCGTCGAGGAGCGCTACGGCAAGCGCCCGGTGGAGCTGCTCGACTCACTCGGGCTGCTCAGCCCCGATCTGCTGCTCGCCCACGCCGTCGAGCTGACCGGCCCGGAGGTGGCCGCACTGGCCCGTACCGGCACCTCGGTGGCGCACTGTCCGGTGTCCAACCTCAAGCTGGGCTGCGGGATCGCGCCGGTGCCGCAGCTGCTGGACGCGGGGGTGACGGTCGGGCTCGGCACGGACGGGGCGGTCAGTTCGAACACGCTCGATGTGCTGGGCGCGGTGCGGCAGGCGGCGCTGGTGCACAAGGCGGCCGGCGACCCCACCGCGGTCGGCGCCGAGCAGGCGGTGCGGATGGCGACCATCGAAGGTGCCCGTGCGCTCGGCCTCGGTGACCGGCTCGGCTCGCTGGAGGCGGGCAAGCGGGCCGACTTGATCGTGCTCGACCTGGACCGGCCGCATCTGCACCCCCGGCACGACGCGTGGGCGACGCTCGCCTACGCGGCGCAGTCCGCGGACGTACGGGACACCGTCGTCGACGGCCGGGTCCTGATGCGAGACCGGGTGCTGACGACGCTCGACGAGGCGGCGGCGCTGGCGGAGCTGGAAGCGCCGGCGCCTGGTGCCGCGGCGAGCCGGCCCCCGGGTGGTCCGGCGCAGTGAGCGGGCCGGGGTCCGGCGGCGGTTTCCCGAGGTGACATGGGGATTATCGTCCCCGTTCAGCCGACTGGGGCCCCATAATGAGCTGAGACATCGGATGTCTGAGCGAACAGGGAGGCCCGCCATGGCGGTCACCGACGAGGCGATCGAGAAGATCAAGGGAATGATCGTCTCCGGCGCGCTGCGGCCCGGCGACCGCCTGCCCAAGGAGAGCGAACTCGCCGCCGATCTCGGGCTGTCCCGCAACTCCCTGCGCGAGGCGGTGCGTGCCCTGTCGCTGATCCGGATCCTGGACGTGCGGCAGGGCGACGGCACCTATGTGACGAGTCTGGACCCCCAGTTGCTGCTGGAGGCGCTGAGCTTCGTCGTCGACTTCCACCGCGACGACACCGTGCTGGAGTTCCTCGCGGTGCGCCGCATACTGGAGCCGGCGGCGACGGCGATGGCGTCCGTACGCATCAGCGAGCAGCAACTGGACACTCTGACGGCTCAGTTGGACAAGCTGGGCTCGGACCCTTCGGTGGAGGAACTGGTCGCCTGCGACCTGGAGTTCCACCGGGGCATCGTGCAGAGCTCCGGCAACTCGGTGCTGTGCTCCCTGCTCGACGGGCTGTCCGGGCCCACCACCCGGGCCCGGATCTGGCGTGGTCTGACCCAGGAGGACGCGGTCAGCCGCACCTTGCACGAGCACCGCGCGATCCTCGGCGCCCTGCGCGACCGCGACGCGGAAGCGGCCCGCTCCTGGGCGACCGTGCACATCGCGTCCGTGGAGCAATGGCTGCGTTCGACGCTCTGATCCATCGGAGGTGTGAAACACCTCCCTTCACCTGGCCCGGAATCGGCGATCATGGTGTTCGACGGCCCCCGACGGGGCAGTCATCCGTTCACTCCCCCGTGCAAGGGGGCTGCGGGCGCCCCCGCCGAACGCCGTAAGGTTGGGACGTACGTGAGGAGACGTCGGAAGGAGGCACTGGGTGATCGAGCTCGAGGGGGTTCCCGAGCTGATCGACCCGGTCATGGTGGCCGCGTTCGAGGGCTGGAACGATGCCGGCGACGCCGCCTCCACCGCGGTCGCGCATCTGGACAGGGAATGGAAGGGCGATGTGTTCGCGGCGCTGGACGCCGAGGACTACTACGACTTCCAGGTGAACCGCCCCACAGTGTTCATGGAGGCCGGTGTTCGCAAGATCACCTGGCCCACGACCCGGCTCTCGGTGGTCCGTGTGGCCGGCGAGAAGCCCCGGGACCTGGTACTGGTCCGTGGCATCGAACCGTCGATGCGCTGGCGCTCGTTCTGCAGCGAGCTGCTGGGCTTCGCCCATGAGCTGGGCGTGGAGCTGGTGGTGATCCTGGGCGCGCTGCTGGGCGACACCCCGCACACGCGTCCGGTCCCGATCAGCGGGACCACCTCCGATTCGGACCTGGCCCGCCGGATGGATCTGGAGGAGACCAAGTACGAGGGGCCGACGGGCATCGTGGGCGTGCTGCAGGAAGCGTGCACGCACGCGGGCGTCCCGGCCGTCTCGCTGTGGGCGGCGGTCCCGCACTATGTGTCGCAGCCACCGAACCCGAAGGCCACGCTGGCCCTGCTCAACCGTCTGGAAGACCTGCTCGACCTGCGTATTCCGCTCGGCGAACTGCCGGAGGACGCCCGCGCCTGGCAGCTCGGCGTGGATCAGCTGGCCGCCGAGGACAGCGAGGTCGCCGAGTATGTGCAGACGCTCGAGGAGGCCCGGGACACGGCCGAGCTGCCGGAGGCGTCGGGTGAGGCGATCGCCCGCGAGTTCGAGCGGTATCTGCGCCGACGGGACGTCAGCCCGCCGGGCGGCCACGCCACGGACAGCGGCGAAACCGGTCCGTTCCGGCTGGACAACCCGGGCGGCCGGACGCGGCCGCCGAAGCCCCCGCGGCCGGATGGCGAGGACGAGGACACTCAGGAGGACTGACAGGGCGGTGCGCACCGGCGCACCGCCCTGGTCCGTTCCGCGTGACGGGCGGCTCGTCGCCGCCGGTCCTTGTGACGGGCATCCGCCAGTGAACCGACCGGACGGACGCCGAGCGGCGCCGGGCGGGTACGTCCCGTCCCGGCGCCGGTCTGCTGTTGCCTCAGGAGCTCAGAGGGCCACGCCGAGCAGCGCGTCCACGGCACGTGAGACGACACCGGGCGCACCCGTGTCCGTACCTCCGCTCTGCTCCTGGAGCGCCGCCCAGCGGTCGACCGCGGCGAGCGCGGCCGGTGCGTCCAGGTCGTTCGCGAGGGCCTCGCGGATCTCGTCCACGAGCGCGTCGGCGGGCGGGCCGTCGGGCCGGGAGACGGCGGCGCGCCAGCGCTCCAGCCGCGCCTCGGCGTCCCGCAGCACCTGGTCGGTCCACTCCCAGTCGGACCGGTAGTGGTGCGCGAGCAGCGCGAGCCGGATCGCGGCCGGGTCGACGCCGTCGCGTCGCAGCCGGGACACGAAGACCAGGTTGCCCTTGGACTTCGACATCTTCTCGCCGTCCAGCGCCACCATGCCGGCGTGGACGTACGCCTTGGCCATCGGGTATTCGCCGGTCAGCACCTGCGCGTGCGAGGCACCCATCTCGTGGTGCGGGAAGGCGAGGTCGGAGCCGCCGCCCTGCACATCGAAGCCCATGCCCAGGTGGTCGAGGGCGATGGCCACGCACTCGATGTGCCAGCCGGGCCTGCCGGGGCCCAGCGAGGCGCCGTCCCAGCTGGGCTCGCCCTCGCGCGCGGCCATCCAGAGCATCGGGTCGAGCGGGTTCTTCTTGCCCGGGCGGTCCGGGTCGCCGCCACGTTCCGCGGACAGCAGGCGCATCGCGGCGGCGTCCAGGTTGGACACCTTGCCGAAGTTGGGGTCGGACTCCACGGAGAAGTAGACGTCGCCTTCGAGTTCGTAGGCCGCTCCGGCGTCCCTGAGACGCTCGACGAGCGGCACGATCCCCGGTATCGCCTCCACGGCGCCTATGTAGTGCTTCGGGGAGAGCATGCGCAGGGCGGTCATGTCCTCGCGGAAGAGCGCCGTCTCCTGCTCGGCGAGGCCGACCCAGTCGACGCCGTCGCGCTGCGCCCGCTCGAGGAGGGGATCGTCGACATCGGTCACGTTCTGGACGTAATGGACCTGGCGCTTGGTGTCCAGCCACACGCGCTGCACGAGGTCGAACGCGTTGTAGGTCGCCGCGTGACCCATATGGGTCGCGTCGTACGGGGTGATGCCGCAGACGTAGATACGGGCGACGGGACCGGGGTCGAGGGTGACGAGGCCGCCGGTCGCGGTGTCGTGGATCCTCAGGTCGCGGCCCTGACCAGGCAGGGCGGGGACCTCGGGAGCGGGCCAGGCATGCATGTCATGAGCCTAACCGGCCCGAAGTTACGTATACGAACCGGACCGGGCCGGATGGCCGGGAAGGCGTCCTTGCGCGACACCCGAGGATGTGCAAGGCGGTGGTCCGCACCGCCCTCGGCTCACACCGGCGGCCACGGGATCGCCGGCCACTCCCCGTTCGGCTCGGGATGCCTGCCCGACTCCAGCAGCGCCGTCACCCGTGCGCGCGTCGCCTGCACCTCTGCCCCGGTGAGCAGTTCGGACAGCCTCACGGCCAGTGCCGCGCCCTCGTCGAGCGCGTCCTTCAGGCCCTTGAGCACCTCGACGGCCTCCCCCGTCAGCGGCTCCCCGGCCCAGCCCCACAACAGGGTGCGCAACTTGTTCTCGGTGTTGAATGTCACCCCGTGGTCGATGCCGTACAGACGCCCCTCGGCGGCCGGCAGCAGATGGCCGCCCTTGCGGTCGGCGTTGTTGATGACCGCGTCGAGCACGGCAAGGCGCCGCAATCGCTCGTCGTCGGCGTGCACCAGCAGGGCCGTCCTGCCGTCACCGGCGTCCGCCAGGCCGATGGCCTTCCAGCCGTCCTCCGGCTCCTCGCCGTCCATCAGGGCGAGCAACTCGGCACCCGGCTGCCCGTCGATCCACAGCTGGCACATGCCCTGGCCGTACGGCCCGTCACGGAGCACGGTGGGCGGCACGAGCCCCCAGCCGGTCGCCTCGGACACCACGTACGCGGCGACCTCGCGCTCTGCCAGCGTGCCGTCCGGGAAGTCCCACAGGGGCTGCTCGCCGGCGATCGGCTTGTAGATGCAGGCGGCTTCGCGGCCGTCGTAGGAGACCGTGCAGTACAGGGCCGCGTTGGACGCGTCGCGGATCTGGCCGACCACGGTCAGCTCGCCCTCGGCGAGAAGTTCGGGCGTGGTCACGCTCCGCGGCGGTATCCGTTCTGGCGCGGACATACGTGTCCTTCCGGGTCGAGCGGGAGGCTGCACAGCGGGCAGGGTGGCCGCCCCGCGTTGACGACATCGAGGGCGCGCTTGGCGAAGGCCCTGGCCTGCGCGCCGGTGAGCCGGACCCGGAGCATCGGCGGGCCGTTCTCCTCGTCCTGGAGCAGTCGCTCCTCGGCCTCGGCGAGGTCCTCCTCGGATTCGGCGTCCAGCTCGACCAGGGCCTGGGCCTCGACGATCATGCGCTGTTCCTCGCCGTCCCAGGCCAGGGCCATGGTGCCGACGCGGAACTCCTCCTCGATGGGGGTCTCCAGCGGTGCCGTGTCCGAGACCTCCGTGGGAGCCATGGCGGGTACGGCGGCGCTGCCGCCGCTGCGGCGCACGACCTCGTCGAGAAGCTCGTCCATGCGCTCGGCGAGCGCCGCGACCTGGGTCTTCTCCAGGGCCACGCTGGTCACCCGGGGTCCGGCCGAGGCCTGCAGGAAGAAGGTACGGCGCCCGGGCAGCCCGACCGTACCGGCCACGAAACGCTCCGGGGGGTCGTAGAGGAACACCTGACGGGACACGTCCTGTCTCCATTGGATCGGGATCGGGACCGGCTGACCGCGCCGGCCCGCTTCGTTTACTGACAACTACTGCGCTGGTGCGATCGCTTCACCCTACTGCGGCGGACGATCACGGTGCGCCCGCACCGCCTCCGACCGTGGCGTCCGACCCGGAGGCTTCCTCACGGGGCACGAGGGAGGTGAAATCGCCGGTGTCACCGAGGCGAACGAGAAATGGCCTCAGACGGGTGTAACGGATCGCGGTGATGGAACACGGTTCCACGGAGATCCGCTGGAAGAGGTCGAGATGAAGCCCGAGTGCGTCCGCGACAAGCGATTTGATGATGTCCCCGTGCGAGCACATGAGGTACACGGCGTCGGGGCCGTGATCGCGCTCCACGCGCGCGTTCCACTCCCGGACCGCCTCCGCGGCCCGGGCCTGCATGGCCCGCATCGACTCGCCGCCGGGGAACGCGGCCGCCGAGGGATGCGCCTGCACGACCTCCATCAGCGGCTCGTCCTTCAACTCGGCGAGCTTGCGGCCGGACCAGTCGCCGTAGTGGCACTCCCCGATCCGGTCGTCGGTGTGCGCGCGCAGTCCGGGGCGGGCGTCGAGCAGTGGCCGGACGGTCTCCTGGCAGCGCTGCAGGGGGCTCGTGACGACCTCCGCGACCGGAAGTTCGGCGAGCCGCCCGGGCAGGGCCGCGGCCTGCGCGGCGCCCCGCTCGTCCAGGGCGACGCCGGGTGTCCAGCCGGCGAGGAGTCCAGAGGTGTTGGCGGTGGAGCGTCCGTGCCGGACGAGGATCAACGTGGGCATGACGCCCAGCCTAAAGGGAGGCCTCACGAACCGGACCGGCCACGGTGCCGGCCCCGGGGTGCGAGGCAGGGGCGCGTCGGGGGCACGGCACCGCCGGGTTTCCCGAGCCGGGTGGGCCAAGGGACATCGGCATGCGGCGGCAACGACCGGACGGGAGAATACGCTCTGTGATCATCGACTGCGCCATCTACCGTGACGGACGGCGGATCGGGGGCCCCGAAGACCTCTCCGACGCCCTGGCCGAGGCGCGCGCCTGTACGGACGCCTTCTTGTGGATCGGTCTGTACGAACCGACAAAGAAAGAGTTCGACCTGGTCACCGAGGAGTTCGGGCTGCACCCGCTGGCGGTCGAGGACGCGTTGACGGCACACCAGCGGCCGAAGCTCGAGGTGTACGACGACTCGCTGTTCGTGGTGCTCAAACCGGTGGCGTACGAGCCCCATAGCGACACCGTCTCCACGGGTGAGCTGATGGTCTTCCTGGGCGACGCCTTCGTGGTGACCGTGCGCCACGGCGATCCCGTGCCGCTCGGCTCGGTGCGGCGGCACCTGGAGGAGCGGCCCGACATGCTGCGGCACGGACCGACGGGCGTCCTCTACTCGATCGCGGACTCGGTCGTCGACCACTACCTGGACGTCGCGACCGAACTGCAGACCGACCTGGAGGAGCTGGAGACTGGGGTGTTCTCACCGGTCGGCGGCGGGTCACGGCACACGGCCTCGCGGATCTACGCCTTCAAACGGCAGATCGTGGAGTTCCGGCGGGCGACGGTCCCGCTGGCGCCGCCGCTGGTCCGGCTGGCGGGGCAGAGCACCCATGGTGCGACGGTGCCGTTCGTGCAGGAGAAGTCGCGGCCCTTCTTCCGTGACGTCCTGGACCACTTGACGCGGGTGAACGAGTCGGTGGAGGCCCTTGACCGGCTCGTCTCCGACGTCCTCGCCGCGCATCTGGCGCAGATGAGCGTCCGGCAGAACGACGACATGCGGAAGATCTCGGCGTGGGCGGCGATGGCCGCGGTCCCCACCATGATCGCGGGGATCTACGGAATGAACTTCGAACACATGCCGGAACTGCACTGGATCTGGTCGTACCCGACGGTGATCCTGGCGATGGGAGGGTTCGAGGTCCTGCTGTACCGGCTGTTCAAACGGCGGGGCTGGATGTGACGCGGGCCCGCCGCACGCGCGCGCGGCGGGCCGCTCAGGCGAACTCGGGCGCGGGGGCGGCGGGCTCGCCGAGCGGGTCCCGTCGCTCGGGCATCCGAAGGCTCACCATGCGCCTCCAGCCGCCGAGCCGCTCGTAGGCGTACGACGCGTGGACGGCGGCCGTGAGCAGCGCCGACCTGGCTGGGGACCAGCCGAGGATGCGCCCCATGTGGGCCATGACCGCGAGGCTGACGTCCCGGTGGACACGGATCTCGGCGAGCGCGCACTCGCGCAGCGTCCGCCGGATGAAGGGGCCGTGTCCGGCGGCCTCGAAGCGCAGCAGTTCCTCGTGGGAGTACGCGAGATGGTTGTCCTCGTCGCGCGCGATCACGCGGACTGCTCTGCCGATGTCGGGGTCGTCCGAGAAGTGCCTGCGCAGCAACGCCATCTGTTCCGCGGCACGCTGCTCGGTGACCCTGCTGTGCGCCAGATAGGTGATGACGTCCGGGACGCCGAGCGGCTCGTCGGCCTTGAGCTTCTCGTGCGCTAGGCCGATACCCCGCCGTTCCAGCACCATCGTGTAGTCGGTCTCCGGGGGCACCGGCATGGGTGTCAGACCGCGCTTGCGCAGCAGCGCGCCGAAGATCCGCCCGTGCTTGTCCTCGTCCCTGCCGTGGCGGGCGATCTTGGGGGCGAGCCCCCGCTCGCTCGCCGGTACGAGTGCGGCGATGCGCCCGTTCTCCCAGCCGCCCTGTGCCTCTCCGCTGGCCGCGATGGAGCAGAACAGCCGGAAGGACTCGTCGTCGTCGAGGATCTCCTGGAACAGACTCTTTGCCGAAAGCATGGCGCGCACCTCTCTGCAGGACTCCGCAAAGAACGAGTCAAATGCGGTCGTGAGGGTGCTGCAACAGCTGTGCGGGGCGACTCGGCCGAACGGAGCACAGCCCCGCTAGAACCGGTGCCGTAACCGTGTGGGGCCCAGCGCGTTGTTCCGGGTGACGGCCGTGGCGGGGAAGACCCCCGAGCCCCCACCACGGCCGCTGAGACGTCCGCCCCGCTACGCGAGCCCGGCCCGCTCCAGGGCCTCGGACCCGGCCCGCAGCGAGGCGATCCGCTCCTCGAGGGCAAACCCCGCGGGCGCCAGGGTGAGGGTGGTGACGCCGGCTTCGGCGTAGGCCTTCATCCGCTCGGCGATGCGGCCCACGGAGCCCAGCAGGGTGGTCCGGTCGATCAGCTCGTGCGGGACCGCGGCCGCGGCACCCTGCTTGTCGCCGGACAGGTACTTGTCCTGGATCTCGGCGGCAGCCTGCTCGTAGCCCATGCGCTGGGCGAGCTGGTTGTAGAAGTTCTGCTTACGGCTGCCCATGCCCCCGACATACAGGGCGGTGTAGGGACGGAAGGTGTCGGCGAGCGCGTCCACGTCCTTGTCGTCGCCGACCGCGAGCGGGAGCGTGGGGCAGATGTCGAAGCCCTCGAGGGTCTTGCCGGCCTTCTCGCGCCCGGCGCGCAGGTGCTTGACCGCGGTCTCCTCGAGGTGGTCGGCCGAGGGGAAGATGAGGAGGGCCCCGTCGGCGATCTCGCCGGTCTGCTCCAGGTTCTTCGGGCCGATGGCGGCGATGTACAGCGGGATGTGCTCGCGCTGGGGGTGCACGGTCAGCTTGATCGGCTTGCCGGGGCCGCCGGGCAGCGGGAGGGTCCAGTGCTCGCCCTCGTACGACAGCCGCTCGCGCGTCATCGCCTTCCGTACGATCTCCACGTACTCCCGGGTGCGGGAGAGCGGCTTGTCGAACTTGACGCCGTACCAGCCCTCGGAGACCTGCGGTCCCGAGACGCCGAGGCCGAGGCGGAAGCGGCCGCCGGAGAGCGAGTCGAGGGTGGCGGCGGTCATCGCGGTCATCGCCGGCTGGCGGGCCGGGATCTGGAAGATCGCCGAACCGACGTCGATGCGCTCGGTCTGGGCGGCGACCCAGGTGAGCACGGTGGCCGCGTCCGAGCCGTAGGCCTCCGCGGCCCAGCACACCGCATAGCCGAGCCGGTCGGCCTCCTGGGCCACGGCGAGATTGTCGGCGTCCATTCCGGCGCCCCAGTAGCCGAGGTTGATCCCGAGCTGCATGCCCGATTCCCCTTACCGATCAGTAACGTCCCTTGGGGGCAGACCTTAGCGCGGTGTCCGCCCCGGAAGGCAGACCGACTCATCACTCGCCGGGAGGCAGGGGAAATCGGTTGTCCACGGGCCCCCCACGGGCCGAGTTCAGGCCGTAATCTCGGCGTTCATGGAGCAGAGGCATCTCGGCCGTACCGGGCTTCGTGTTTCCCGGATCGGACTCGGCACCCTGACGTGGGGACGCGACACGGACGAGCACGACGCCGCGGAGCAGTTGAAGGTGTTCTGGGATGCCGGCGGCACCCTCGTCGACACGGCGGACGTGTACGGCGACGGGGAGGCCGAGTATCTGCTCGGGCAACTCATGGACGGGCTCGTGCCACGCCGCGACCTGGTCATCTCCACCAAGGCGGGCAGCGTGCCGGACCCCGACCGCCGCTTCGACGGCTCGCGCGGCCATCTGCTCGCCTCGCTGGACGCCTCGCTCGCCCGTCTCGGCACGGACTACGTCGATCTGTGGCACATCCACGCCTTCGATCCCGACACCCCGCTGGAGGAGACGCTGCAGGCGCTCGACCTGGCGGTCAGCAGCGGACGCGCCCGGTACGCGGGCGTGTCCAACTTCTGCGGCTGGCAGCTGGCGAAGGCGGCGACATGGCAGCTCGCGGTGCCGGGCATACGCACCCGCATCGCCAGCACCCAGATGGAGTACTCCCTGCTGCAGCGCGGCGTGGAACGCGAGGTGCTGCCGGCCGCACTAAACCTCGGGGTCGGGCTGCTGCCGTCCTCTCCCCTGGGCCGGGGTGTACTCACCGGCAAGTACCGGCAGTCGACGCCGGCCGACTCACGCGGGGCCTCCGAGCACATGGCGCCGTTCGTCGCGCCTTACCTGGACGACACGGCGAGCAGCATCGTCGACGCGGTGCAGACGGCCGCCGACGGGCTGTCCGCGACGCCGCTCCAGGTGGCGCTGGCCTGGGTCCGCGACCGGCCGGGCGTCGTCGCGCCGATCGTGGGCGCGCGCAACGCACAGCAGCTCACGGCGGCGTTGTCAGTGGAGGCGCTTAGTCTTCCCGACGAGATCTGCCGGGCGCTGGACGACGTGTCGGCCCCGGTGCACCGCTATCCCGATCACGACTGGAGCACGCTGTGAGCACGGACCCGGAGACCACGGAGTCGGCCCCCCGGCCGCAGAAGCAGGAGGACGGGGCCGTGACCGGGGCGGACGGTGCCGAGGAGCCGACCGCGGCCGCCGGGCAGGGCGAGGACCGGGCCGAGGGGTCGTCCTCCGGCGCCGCGGATGACGCCGCCGCGACCGGGCGGTCGGAGGCCGGGGCGGAACTGGCCGCCCAGCGGATCGAGCGGGAGCGGATCGAGCGGCGCAAGGCGGAGAAGCAGGGCCCTGTCGAGGCCGGTGCAAAGCTCAGCGGGCAGGCCGCCGACCTGCTCGCGGCCGTGCGGGCGGTGGAGCGCGGAGAGCAGCCGCTGTCGAGCGCCTTCGCCGAGCCGGCCCCCTCCCCGCGCCGGTCCGCCCCCGAACCCGTGCGCCCCAGCCGGCCTCTCGCATCGCCGTCCTCCCCGGCGGCCCCCGCGACGGAGACCGTCGCGGCGGTCGGCGCCGTCCTGAGCGAGGGAGGCGCCCCCGGGACACTGGCACCCCAGGTCGCGGAGGCCCTCGGCGAGGGCGCGGACGCCCACCTGCGTGCGGACCCCTGGCAGTTGCTGCGGGTCGCCGGGGTGCGCCCCGAGCAGGCCGACGGCTTCGCCCGCGCGCTGCTCGGTGCCGAGTGCCGACCGGACGACGAGCGACGGACCCGCGCGGTCACGGTCTGGCTGCTGGAGCAGGCAGCCCTGGCCGGGCACACCGCACTGGAGGTCGCGGCCCTCGAGACCGCGCTCGCCCAGAGCTCGGTGCCGGACCCCGACGCGGCCGTGCAGAGCACGATCGCCGAGGGCGAGGCCCTTGTGTTCCAGGACGCCCTGGAGACGTCCGCGGCCGGCGGCCCGCAGGACGGGGAAGAGGAAGAGGACGCCGAACGCCCGGTCCGGGTGCTGATCGGCCTGGAGCGGTACGCGCTCGCGGAGGAGAGCCTGGCCGACGGCCTCGCCCGGCTGATCAACTCCGCGCCGAAGGAGGACGGTTCGGCCGAGGAATGGGAGCAGGCAGCCGGGTCCGCTCGCGGCTCCACGGGTGAGCTGATCCGCGCGGTGGCCGGTCACGGACTGGTGCTGCACACCGGCGGCACGGCCTCGCACATCGAGCCGGCCACGCTGCTGAGCGAGGCGCGCAGGCTCGGGGTGCGGGCCTGGGCCGCCACCCACAGCCCGGCCGGTCGCGATCAGTTCGCCGCTGTGCTCGCGCGGCTCGACCAGCGGGACGGCGGCGCGCCAGGGCCGGATCCGGCGCTCGCCACGGTGGCGGGTCTGCTGTCCGGCGCCGAGGGACCGGGCCGGGACGCGGACGGCGCGCTGGACCTCGATCTGCTCATCGTGCTGGACGCACCCCAGCTGGACGTCGAGACGGCCGCGCTGCTCACCGAGTCACTCCCCGACGGGGCCCGCCTGGTGCTGAGCGGTGACCCGGGAGTGTTGTGGTCGGCCGGTCCGGGCCGGGTGTTCGCCGATCTCCTGACGGCCCGGGTGTGCCCGCAGATCGCCTCGCGGACCCCCGACCCCGGCCCGCTCGGCGAGCTGGTGTCGGCGATCGGGATCGGCGAGCTCCCGCAGATCGACGCGCCCGGCAAGGAGGTCGTGATCGTGCCGGTGCGGGACGCCGGGGAGGCGGTGCACCGCACCGTTCAGCTGGTCGCGGACTCCGTGCCGCGGGCGATCGGCGTGCCGTCGGAGGAAACCCAGGTGATCACACCGGGCCACGGCGGGGCGGTGGGGACCCGCGCGCTCAACGCGGCACTCAAGGAGCGGTTCAATCCGGGCCCCGGTCGCTTCGGGGGCTTCGACCCCGGCGACCGGATCGCCTACTCCCCCGCACCGGGCCGTACGTTGCCAGGCCGCGTCGTGACGGCCGACGCCGAAGGACTGCACCTGGACTGCGAGGGCGTCCCCGTCGTCGTACCGAAGGAGCGGGTGGAGCAGGCGGTACGGCACGGCTGGGCACTGACCGCGCACCAGGCGGTGGGGCTGCGGTGGCCCGCGGTGGTCGTGGTGCTGCCCAAGGACGCCGTACAGGCACTCAGCCGGCCCTGGGTGTACACGGCGTTCGGCCGGGCTGTCCGCCATCTGTCCGTCGTCCACGGGGCGGAGCAGGCGCTTCCCCGAGCCGTCGCCGAGGTCCCGGCCAAGCCGCGCACAACCCGCCTGACCCCACTGCTCCGGGCCCAGATCCCGACGGCGGGCTGAGCGCGGGCGCTGAGGCGACGAGCTGGGCAGGGCTGCTGCCGCGGCGGGCTGAGTCCGGGCGCGCGGCGACGGGCTGACCGCGGCTGCTCCCGCAGTGGACCCAGGGCGGCCGTCGCGGCGTTCCCTCGCGGACCGGCGGGTGTGCTCCGCGGCTTGGCGCACGACGGGGAGGGATCACGGCGGTCGGAGGCCGACGTGTGCCGTGCCGGCGTTCGGTTCTACGTGGCACGGCTGGCCGACGTCACACCTCCCGGTGACCTGTCACCGCCGACCGGCACAGGTCGGCCGACGACCGACGTGACACGGCTGCCCGACGCCGCACCTCCGGACGACGTGGCACCGCCGGACGACGTGCCCCCGCCGGACGACACCGCGCCCCGGCCGACAAGGTGCTCCACCGACCGGCGCCGCCCCTCCGGCCCGCAAGCGCCCCCACGGGCCGCGAAGTCCCGCGGCCCGGTCGAGTCCGCACTAGCGCTCCGCGTCCAGCGGTTCCAGGTCCTCGTCGTCGTCCAGCTCGCGGTCGAGTTCGAGCTCCTCCTCAAGGTCGTCGTCCGACTCCTCGTCGAAGACCGAGCTGACGTCGAAGCGGCATACGACCCGCTGCGGATCGACCTGCTCGAAGGGGGTCTCCAGCCACTCCCCCGCCTCCGCGGGTTCGTCGGCGGCCAGCACCCACAGCGTGGAGTCGCCCTCCTCCAGGCCGAACTCCTTGTGCCGTGAGGCGATCTCGTCCGGTTCGTACTCGCCGAACAGGACGCCGAGGGCGCCATGGACGGTGCGGGCGGAGGATTCGGGCCCGCTCGCCGCGTCCGCGTCCTCCACGCGCTGTGCCTGGGCCAGCAGCCGCTGCGGTTCCGCCACCGCGTAGTCCCGGCGGATCAGCACGCTCAGCGCGTTCGGCTCCTCGGGGCCCGTGTACGGGGGCAGCGCATCCTCCGCACCGGGGATCTCGAATGGCGTGACCTCGTCATAACGGTCATACAGCAGTTCGTCGTACTCCTCGGCCGCCGCGGCCAGCTCGTTGAACGCCTCGTAGACGGCCGGGTCGTCCTCACCCGTCCTGCGTTCGACCGCGGCCAGGTGGCGATCGAGCGCGGTCTTGACCGCCTCGGCGGCGGCGCGTACCTCGGCAGCGGTGGGCTGCGCAGCATCAGACATAGTGCAGACGCTATCCGTACGGGGCCCCAGCCCGCACAATAGATGCGATGCCGGAATACGAATTTGTCGACGTGTACGTACCGCGCGGGGTCTCGCGCAAGGATGCCACGCGTCTGCTGACGGACCATGCCGAGTACGGGCACTGGGAATTGGACCGCCTGAGCCTGCTGCGCGACGGCAGCCGCAGGGTAAGGCTGCGTCGGCGGATCATCCGCCAGGTGCGGGCCACGTGGTGAGCGGAGGCAGCTGAAACGGAGCGGGCCCCGCGGATGCGGGGCCCGCTCCGTTTCACGGACCGCCGGGGAGGATGGGTGCGATCCGTGGTGTGCGGCTTCGGCGGGCCGTGGCCTGCCCACGCGGCGCGCCCGGTGTCGATCGCCCGGACCGCGCCGTGCGACGGCATCGCGCGGGCGTGCCCAGCACACTCGGCACGCCCGCGATTCGCGTGGCGCCGCTCTTACATGCCGGCGCGCGCCCGGCGGTAGAGCAGCGCGCCGCCGAGCAGCGCGCCCGCGCCGAGGGGAGCCAGCACGCCGAGCGGGAGGTCGCTACCGGTGTGGGCGAGCTGCGCCGTACCGCCGGTCTGCGTACCGGGGTGGCTGACGTGCCTGCCGCCGCCCGGCTGCTGCGGTGTGCCGGGCTGGGTCGGCTGGGTGGGCGGGGCGGGAGGGGTGGTGGTGCCGCCGCCCGGAGGCGTCGTACCGCCGCCGGGAGGAGTCGTCCCCTCACAGCCGCAGGGCGGCGGCGTGCCGTGGCCGGGGGGGGTGTCCCTGTGACCGCCGCCCGTGTGGGCGCAGCCGTTCCCGGCGGCTGGGTTGCCGAGCCCGCCCACGTTCACGGTGTTGCCGCAGACGTTCACCGGGACGTCCACCGGGGCCTGCACCGTGTTGCCGGAGCCGACACCGGGCGAGCCGCTGGTGCGCCCGCTCGCGTGGGAGCCACCGGTGTGGCCGCTGCCGCCCGTGTTGGCGCAGGCGTTGCCCGCCGCCGGGTTGAGGAGCCCGATCACGTTCACGGTGTTGCCGCAGACGTTGACCGGAATGTGCACCGGCGCCTGCACGGTGTTGCCCGACAGCAGGCCGGGCGAGTCGCTGGCCGATCCGTGCGCACCCGAGTCGGCGTGCGCGTAACCGCCGGTGACGGCGAGGAGGCCGGTCGCCGCGGCCACGGTCATCAGGCCCTTGCGGGTGACCTGTCGCATTGCTGATTCCCTGTCTTCGACCTAGTCATGGACCTTGTGGAACGCGGCCGCGCGACTGAAGGGCGCGGACGCGGAGGAACCGGCCGGCCCCGGAGCGCATGGCAGGCACTCCGGGGCTGACGGGCTCAGCCCCTCATGGGGTGAGACCCCTCATGGGGTGGGGGCACAACGTCACTTGTTGACGCAGGTGTTGCCGAAGGCGGGGTTCAGCAGCCCGATCACCGAGATCGTGTTGCCGCAGACGTTCACCGGGACGTGCACCGGGACCTGGACGACATTGCCCGACAGAACGCCCGGGGAGTGCACGGCGGCACCCTGGGCACCCGAGTCGGCGACGGCCAGACCCGCACCCGCGAGAACCAGACCACCGGTGGCAGCCGCAGCAGCGACGACCTTCTTGATCATTATTCCTCCTTGTTGGCAAATGCGATCCAAGCCCTCGGACCACACCACGAGTAACGAGGAGGGAGTAATGGAGCTACGAGCTTATGGTCGCATTCACCCGTCCCGGTCGGCGTCCGTACGCACGGGCGAATAGTGCAGTCTCGTTTCAGCACGCAAACCGGGACGGAATCAAGGCAGTTGGGCAGTCTCCTTCAGGACGCGTCGATGAATCGGTCGAGGACCCGCACACCGAACTTCAGCGCGTCCACCGGGACCCGCTCGTCGACGCCGTGGAACATGCCCGCGAAGTCCAGCTCGGGCGGCAGCTTCAGCGGCGCGAAGCCGAAACAGCGAATGCCGAGGTCGGCGAAGGACTTGGCGTCGGTGCCGGCCGAGAGCATGTACGGCACGGCGCGGGCGATCGGGTCCTCGGCCGACAGCGCGGTCTGCATGGCGTCGACCAGCGCGCCGTCGAACGTGGTCTCCAGCGCCTTGTCCGTGTGCACGTCCTCGCGCCTGACCCGCGGGCCGAGGATGCGGTCGAGGTCGGCGAGGAACTCCTCCTCGTAGCCCGGCAGATAACGCCCGTCGACATGCGCGGTGGCCTGGCCGGGGATCACGTTGACCTTGTAGCCGGCGCCCAGCTGGGTCGGGTTGGCGGTGTTCTGCAGCGAGGCGCCGATCAGCTTGGCGATCCCACCGAGCTTGGCGAGCGTGTCGTCCATGTTCTCGGGGTCGAGGTCGGTGCCGAGCGCGTCGCCGAGTTCGTCGAGGAAGTGCCGCAGCGTCTTGGTCACGCGCACCGGGAACGAGTATCGGCCGAGGCGCCCGACGGCCTCGGACAGCTCCGTGATGGCGTTGTCCTTATGGATCATCGAACCGTGGCCGGCGGTGCCGTCCACGGTGAGCTTCATCCAGTGCATCCCCTTCTGCGCGGTCTCCACGAGGTACAGCCGCAGCTTCTCGTTGACCGTGAAGGAGAACCCGCCGACCTCGCCGATCGCCTCGGTGACGCCCTCGAAGAGACCGGGGTGCTTGTCCACGAGGTACCGGGCGCCATAGGTCCCGCCGGCCTCCTCGTCGGCGAGGAATGCGAGGACGATGTCCCGCGGCGGCTTGCGCCCGCTGCGCAGCCGGTCGCGCACGACCGCCAGCGTCATGGCGTCCATGTCCTTCATGTCGACCGCGCCGCGTCCCCATACGCACCCGTCGGCGATCTCGCCGGAGAACGGATCGTGCGTCCAGTCCACCGCGTTGGCCGGTACCACGTCGGTGTGGCCGTGGATCAGCAGCGCGGGCCGCGAGCGGTCCTCTCCCTCGATGCGGGCCACCGTGGACGCGCGGCCCGGGTGTGACTCGAAGATCTGCGGTTCAAGGCCCACCTCGGCGAGCTTCTCGGCCACGTACTCCGCCGCCCTGCGCTCGCCGGGGCCGTCGTGGTCGCCGTAGTTGCTGGTGTCGATCCGGATCAGCTCACGGCAGAGGTCCACGACCTCGTCCTCGCCTGTGACGTTCCTGGCCGTGTCCGTGTCGGTCACGCTGCTTCCTCCCACTTCACAGCTGCTGGTGGTCCCCCACATCCTCTCTCCGACCCCCGCCGCACCCCAAGGCGGCGGGAGGTCCGTCACACCCCGTTCACGACGGAACGGGGTGTGATCGAACGCCCCCGAAAGCCTGGTAATGTTTCCTTCGTCGCCGCGGGCGGGGCCCGCACGACAGACACCTAGTCCGGGTGGCGGAATGGCAGACGCGCTAGCTTGAGGTGCTAGTGCCCTTTATCGGGCGTGGGGGTTCAAGTCCCCCCTCGGACACACTTGCCACACATGCCGAAGGGCGTCGACCTGTCTCAGGTCGGCGCCCTTCGCGTTTGGCCGGCGCCCGGCCGGTTCCTAGACTCTGAAGTGTGGCCCGGCCCAACGAGGAGGTCGAGGCGCTCCTTCAGGAGTACGCGGACCTCATCTCGATCACGGGAGGCGACGCCTTCAAGGTGCGCGCCTACGAGAAGGCCGCGCGGGCGATCGGCGGCCACCCCGCGGACATCTCCCGGCTGGACCCCGACGCACTGCGGGACATTCCGAACGTGGGCCGGTCGATCGCCGAGAAGGTGGCCGAATACCTGCGCACGGGCACCATGGCGGTGGTCGAGGAGCGCCGGGCGCGGATCCCCGCCGGGGTGCGGGAGCTGATCACCATCCCCACGCTGGGCCCGAAGAAGGCGCTGAGACTCTACGAGGACCTGCACATCTCCTCGGTGAACGAGCTGGCCGCCGCGATCGACGCGGACGCACTGCGCGACCTCAAGGGCTTCGGCGAGAAGACGCAGGAGAACATCCTGCACGGCATCTCCCTGATGCAGCAGGCGGGCGGCCGCATCCCGCTGCATCTGGCCCTGGAGACGGCCGAGGAGATCGTCGCGGAGCTCTCCGCGGTGACCGGCTGCAAGCGCTGCGCGTACGCGGGGTCCCTGCGCCGTATGAAGGAGACCATCGGCGACATCGACGTCCTCGTCGCGGCCGGGCGGTCCGCGCCGTTCATGGACGCGCTCGCCGGGCTGCCGTCCACCGCCGAGGTGATCGCGCACGGCTCGAAGAAGACATCGGTCCGCACCACCAAGGGCGTCCAGGTGGACCTGCGGGTGCTGCCGCCGGACTCGTGGGGCGCCGGGCAGCAGTACTTCACCGGGTCCAAGGCGCACAACATCCGCACCCGGACCATCGCCGTGCGCCAGGGTCTGAAGCTCTCCGAATACGGCCTGTTCGAGGTGGACAGCGGGCGGTCGGTCGCCTCCCGCTCCGAGGAGGAGGTGTACGCCCGGCTGGGCCTGCCCTGGATACCGCCCACGCTTCGTGAGGACCGGGGCGAGATCGAGGCGGCCCTGCGCGGCGAGTTGCCGGACCTCGTGACCGAGCGGACCATCCGCGGCGATCTGCACACCCACACCGATCTCACCGACGGTCTCGCGCCGCTGGAGGAGATGGTGGCGGCAGCCGCCGAACGCGGTTACGCGTACTACGCGATCACCGACCACGCGCCCAATCTGTACATGCAGCGGATGACGGACGAGAAGATGCTCGCCCAGCGGGAGCAGGTGCGGGCACTGGACGGCACCCGCCGCCGGATGCGGCTGCTGCACGGAACCGAGCTCAACATCGGCCCCGAGGGAGATCTGGACTGGCCCGACGAGTTCCTCGCCGGCTTCGACGTCTGCGTCGCCTCCCTGCACTCCCACTTCGACCTGGGCCGCAAGGAGATGACCCGCAGGCTGGTACGGGCCTGCGAGAACCCGTACGTCAACGTCCTCGGCCACCCGACCACCCGGCTGATCGGCAAACGGTCCGGGGTGGACGCCGACTGGGACGAGGTGTTCGCCGTCTGCGCCCGCACCGGAACCGCGCTGGAGATCAACGCGCAGCCGGACCGCCTGGACCTGTGCGACGAGGACATCCTGCGCGCGCGGGAACTGGGCGCGAAGTTCGCCGTGAACTCCGACGCCCACTCCGTTCTGCACCTCGGCCTCCTGCGCTACGGCATCGGCACCGCGCAGCGCGGCTGGCTCACGCCCGACGACGTGATCAACACCTGGCCGCTGCGCAGCCTTCGCCGGTTCCTGCGCAAGGGCAGGGCGAGTTGACGGCGGGACCGGGCGGCGACCGCCGAGGCCGGAGGCACAGGTGCGCGTTTGCTGTATGGCAGACCGGAGACCCGACAGGGGTCGCGGTACTCGTGGGACGCAATGTGTGAGGCGGTGTGGAAGTGACGGAGTACAGCATGGGTGACGAGGTCTACCAGCCGCAGGACGACGAGGACGTGGTGGCGGACAGCGGCCTGCTCGACTCCGCGGACACCCTGGACGACCGCGGTGTGGAGCCCATGGAGGAGGGCCTCTCGCCGCCCGAGAAGCCTCTGGCGGTGAACCAGCGGGGTATCACGGCCGCCGAGCAGCGGCGGAACGAGACGCTGGACGAGCGGCTGGCCCGGGAAGTACCCGATGCGCCGGGTCAACAGGGCGACGGGGTCGAGGACATGGCCGACGGTGCGGGGGAACCGTGGGGGGCCGGCGGCCGGGATGCCGGGCGGCTCGTCGCGCCGGACGAGGGTGCCCGTTCCGGCTCCGGTGCGGGTCTCGTCGGGGAGGACGCGGGAATCGACGGCGGTGCCCGGACGGCGGAGGAGGCCGCCGTGCACATCGTCGACGAGGACGACGTGCCGGGGGGCGACGCGGCACAGCTGTAACGGCGGTCACCGTCACCCGGGCCGCTCCGCGGGTGGGAGACGGAGTGCCAGCGTGCCGTCGTGGTCACGGTCGACGTGAGTGCCGAACTCCCGGCCGCACCGGTCGAGGACGGCGCGCAGCCACTCGGAGTCCTCGGCCGAGGCGTGTTCCAGCCGCATTCTGCGGGCCTGGAGCGGCACCATCCGGACACCGTCCAGCCGACCGGTGTCCGGCTCCACCGACACCAGGTACAGCAGCCGGAGGTCGTCACGGTACCGCTCGTAGCCGCCGATGCCCTCGTAGTCGTCCACGAGGTCGCCGCAGCCGTACAGGACGAGTCGGCCCCGGTACACCTCAAGTGGCCGCGGATGGTGGGAGGAGTGCCCGTGCACGATGTCCACGCCCGCGTCGACGAGCGTATGGGCGAAGCGCACCTCGGTGCGGGAGACGCCGTATCCCCAGTTGGAGCCCCAGTGGATGGAGGCGACCGCGATGTCGCCCGGGCGCTTCAGCTGCCGCAGACGGTCGGCGAGCGCGGCGGCGACCGCGACCGAGGGGCCCTCGGCGAACTCCACACCGGACCGGTCGCCGGTAGCGGCCCAGTCGTACGGGACGCCGCTGGACGCCATCCCGAGGGAGATCACGAGCACGCGCCCGCCGGTGCCCAGGGGGACGACCGCCGGCCGCCCGGCCGCGGCCGCGTCCCGGCCGGCTCCCGCCGTGCGCAGGCCCGCCCCAGCCAGGGAGTCGAGCGTCTCGTCCAGGCCGCGCCTGCCGAAGTCGAGCACATGGTTGTTGGCCAGCACGCAGACGTCCGGGCGAGCTGTCGCAAGACACGGCAGGTTGGCCGGGTTCATGCGGTAGTGGACGCCCTTGCCGGGCGCGAACTCCCCGTCCTGGGTCACCGAGGTCTCCAGGTTCAGCACCCGCACGGCGGGCGCGGCCGTCTCCAGGACCGGCAGCGCCTCGCCCCAGGGCCAGGCGAACCCGACCGGCTGCGGGATCGGCCCGTTGGCCGCCTCGGCCAGCTCGACGTAGGCCCGGGCGTCATGGATGTACGACTCCCGCAGCGCCGGGTCCCCGGGGTGCGGGAGGATCTGGTCGACGCCCCGGCCGAGCATCACGTCACCGGCGAGGAACAGGGTGACCGGGCCCTCGTGCACGCTCCCACGCTATGGCGCTCACGGTCACCGTGCGAGGGACCGGCTCGCCATGTGATCGGCCGGCGGGGAGAGTGACCAGGCCCACGTGCCTCCCCGCCATGGCGCTCACGGTCGCCCTGCGAGAGACCGTGCTCCCCGCTACACGTGCGCAGGTGCCATGTGGTCGGTGAACCAGTCGCGGGCCAGGTCGGTCACCGCCTCCAGCGCGCCAGGCTCCTCGAACAGGTGCGTGGCACCGGGAACCACCGCGAGCCGGTTCTCGCAGTGCAACCGGGCCTGCGCCTGCCGGTTGAGCTCCAGCACCGTCGGGTCGGCACCCCCGACGACCAGCAAGGTGGCGGCCGACACCTCGGGCAGCCGCGGCCCGGCGAGATCGGGTCGGCCGCCTCGGGAGACGACCGCCGCGATGCGCGCACCGGGCTCGGCGGCGGCCCACAGCGCGGCGGCCGCACCGGTGCTGGCGCCGAAGTAGCCGATGGCGAGCCCCTCGGCCGGGGGCCGGCCGCGCAGCCAGGTGGTGGTGTCGGCCAGCCGGCCGGCGAGCAGGCCGGTGTCGAACACATTGACCCGGTCCTGCTCCTCCTCCTCGGTGAGCAGGTCGAACAGCAGCGTGCCGAGCCCGGCCCGGTTCAGTCCGGCGGCGACGAACCGGTTGCGGGGGCTGTGCCGGCTGCTGCCGCTGCCGTGCGCGAAGACCACGATCCCGGTCGCGTCCTCGGGTACGGTCAGCCGGCCCCGCAGCCGGACGGCTCCGGCCTCGGCCTCGACCTCCTGGTCGAAGGGCCCGGCACCGTGCGTCTGGGGCCGGCTCTGGGTCCGCTCGAGGCAGGCGGCGACCTCCTCGTCCTCGACCTGGGCGAAGTCGACGTAGAACTGGCCGACCGCGAAGAAGTCCCGCGGTGTCTCCAGGGCGACCAGTTCGTCGGCCTCACCGCCCAGCCGCTCGATCCAGTCCTGCGGCGCGACGGGCACCGCCAGTACGATCCGGCCGGCTCCGCGGGCGCGGGCGATCCGGCAGGCGGCCCGCGCGGTCGAGCCGGTGGCCACGCCGTCGTCGATCACGACGACCGTCCGGCCCTCGATGCCGACGGGTGCACGCCCACCCCGGTAGCGGCTCCCCCGCCGTTCCAGCACCTCGCGTTCGTCCTCCTCGACCTCCGCCAGTTCCGCGCGCGTCACACGCGCCTCCCGTACCACCGCGTCGTTGATCACCCGCACTCCGTCCTCGCCGATCGCGCCCATCCCCAGTTCGGGCTGGAAGGGCACACCCAGCTTCCGGACCAGGCAGACGTCGAGCGGTGCGCCCAGTGCCTCGGCGACCACGGCGGCAACGGGCACTCCGCCCCTGGGCAGTCCCAGGACCACCGTGTCCTCGCCTCTGAGGTGCCGCAGGCGTTCGCCCAGCCGCCGGCCGGCTTCGAGACGATCCATGAAGACCACGATGCAGCCTCCTCACTCCCGTGGGCTCCAGAGCGGAGCGGGTGGGGCCTCGTCCGGCGCCCCGGCCGCGGTGATGTCACCCGCGGCGGCACGGAGCAGTTGCCGGCCCAGCGAGATCAGGGCCCGCCCGGCGGCGAGTTCGTCGCCGATCTCGGGCACGGCCGAGTCGAAAGGGTTCCGGTGGGCTTCGGCATGGCTTTCCAGCAGGCTGTCACCGGTGTCCAGGACGATCCTGGCCGTGGTGGCGGGGTCGTGTTCGGACAGGTAGAGGTGCAGCCTCCACTCCTTGGCGGACGGTGGCCGGATGCCGGCGGCTCGTGTCATCTTCCGTCCTCCTCACGCGGTGCGAGGCGACGCGGCAGGGGTGCGCGGCTCTCTTCCCCTCCACTGTGACTCCGATGGACGCCTGCCGCATGGTGCCCGCGGGGGCATCTTTCGGGGGCGGGCACAATGGCGGGCATGACCACGCGTTCCTGCCCGTGCGGGCTGCCCGAGACGTACGAGAAGTGCTGCGGCCGGTTCCACACGGGTGCCGCCGCGCCGACCGCGGAGGCGCTCATGCGGTCGCGGTACAGCGCCTTCGTACAGCGTGACGCCGGCTATCTGCTGCGGACCTGGCATCCGCGCACCCGTCCGACGCGGCTCGACCTCGATCCCGGGATGCGCTGGACCGGGCTCGAGGTCCTGGAGACGACGGACGGCACCGCTTTCCACTCCGCGGGGACCGTGACCTTCCGCGCCTCCTACCGGGGCGGCACTCTGCACGAGCGCAGCAGGTTCGAGCGGGTCGACGGCGCCTGGGCGTACGTCGACGGGGACTTCCTCGACTGACGCCGACGAGGTCCTGCCACTAGGGCGCCAGGATGTCCAGTTCGTGCAGCGCGCCGACCGTGATCTCGCGGGTCAGCTGCTCCGCGCGGTCGGCGTCGCCCTCCCGCACCGCCTCGGCGAGCTGGACGTGCAGGGTGACCGCGGCCGGGTCCGGGTCTTCGAACATCACGTCGTGGTGGGTGCGCCCGGACAGGACCTCGGCGACGACATCGCCGAGGCGGGCGAACATCTCGTTGCCCGACGCGCCCAGGATCACGCGGTGGAAGGCCACGTCGTGGAACAGGTAGGCCTTCAGCCGGTGGCCACGTGAGTTGGCGACCATGCCCAGGGCGCACTCGGTGAGTTCGGCGCACTGCTCGGCGGTGGCGTTGCGCGCGGCCAGACCCGCGGCGACCGGCTCGATCGCCGACCGAAGCACCGTCAGGGAGCGGAGCTGCCGCGGACGGTCGGCGCCGGCCAGCCGCCACCGGATGACCTGGGGATCGTAGACGTTCCACTCGGACTCGGGACGGACCGTGACGCCCACCCGGCGGCGGGACTCCACCAGGTGCATCGACTCCAGGACGCGCACCGCTTCGCGCATCACCGAGCGTGACACCTCGAAGTGCTGGGCGAGTTCGTCGGTGCGCAGGACACTGCCCGCACGGTACTCACCCGCGGTGATCGCGGGGCCGAGGGTGTCGAGTACGCGGCCGTGGAGCCCCCGGCCCGGTGTGGTCATGAAGTCAGAGTACGAGGCGGGTCCGGCGGAGAAAAAGTCAGACTTATATGTCACAGACTCTTGAATTAGTCGTACCTAATGGGTTTCAGTGACGTCGACACCAGTCGACGAAGACAGCGAGGAAGCGATGAGTACCCCCCACGTCGTCGTGGTCATGGGCGTCGCGGGCACGGGCAAGACCACGATCGGCCCCCTGCTCGCGGCCCGGCTCGGCGTTCCGTACGCCGAGGGCGACGACTTCCACCCCCCGGCCAACATCGCCAAGATGTCGGCCGGAATCCCGCTCGATGACGCCGACCGCTGGCCCTGGCTGGACGCCATCGGTGCCTGGGCGCACGAGCGGGCGGGGTTCGGCGGGGTGGTCAGCAGCTCGGCGCTGAAGCGGGCGTACCGCGATCGGCTGCGGGCCGCGGCTCCCGGCGTCGTCTTCGTGCACCTCACGGGCGACCGCTCGCTCATCGAGGACCGGATGGCGCACCGGCAGGGGCACTTCATGCCCACCGCACTGCTGGACTCCCAGTTCGCCACGCTCCAGCCGTTGGAGTCGGACGAGGCAGGGGTCGCGGTGAGCGTCTCGGGAAGCCCCGAGGAGATCACCGACCGCGCCATGAACGCCCTGCTGGAACTCGAGCGGTCCTCCGCCGCTCAGTAGTCCCGCCCTCGCAGTACCCCCGGCCCCGCAGCCGGCCGGCCCTCCCAGGACGGCCCGCGGTGCCGAGGCCCCCTCACCCGAAACCGAGAGTTCCTCTCCTCACCCAAGGGACCCCCCGTGACCAGACTCAGCGTCGAGATGCTGGCAGCGGACACCGTCGAGCCGATCACGTCGGCGGGCCACGCTCAACTGGGCATCGCGGCGGCGGCGGGCATCGCCGTCATCGTCCTGCTCATCACCCAGTTCAAACTCCACGCCTTCCTTGCCCTGACCATCGGCTCGCTCGCGCTCGGCGCGTTCGCCGGGGCGCCGCTCGACAAGGCGATCACCAGCTTCACCACCGGCCTCGGCTCGACCGTCGCAGGCGTGGGCGTCCTCATCGCCCTGGGCGCGATCCTCGGCAAGCTGCTCGCCGACTCGGGCGGCGCGGACCAGATCGTCGACACGATCCTCGCCAAGGCGAAGGGGCGTGCCATGCCGTGGGCGATGGTGCTGATCGCCTCGGTGATCGGTCTGCCGCTGTTCTTCGAGGTCGGCATCGTGCTGCTGATCCCGGTCGTGCTGATGGTCGCCAAGCGCGGCAACTACTCGCTGATGCGCATCGGTATCCCGGCGCTCGCCGGTCTGTCCGTGATGCACGGTCTGATCCCGCCGCACCCCGGCCCGCTGGTCGCCATCGACGCCGTCAAGGCCAACCTCGGCGTGACGCTGGCGCTCGGTGTGCTGGTGGCCATCCCCACGGTGATCATCGCGGGCCCGCTGTTCTCGAAGGTCGCCGCCCGCTGGGTGGACGTCCCGGTCCCGGAGCGCATGATCCAGCCGCGTCCCTCCGAGGAACTGGAGACGCGCCCGGGCTTCGGCGCCACGCTGGCCACGGTGCTGCTGCCGGTCGTCCTGATGCTGTCCAAGGCACTGGTCGACATCGTCGTCGACGACCCGGCGAAGATGGTGCAGCGCGTCTTCGACGTGATCGGCTCTCCGCTGATCGCCCTGCTCGCGGCGGTCGTCGTCGGCATCTTCACGCTGGGCCGCCCGGCCGGGTTCAGCAAGGAGCGGATCTCGCACACCGTCGAGAAGGGGCTCATGCCCATCGCGGGCATCCTGCTCATCGTCGGTGCCGGCGGCGGCTTCAAGCAGACGCTGATCGACTGCGGCGTGGGCCAGATGATCCTGGACATATCGAAGGACTGGTCGATCCCCGCGCTGCTGCTGGCCTGGCTGATCGCGGTGGCGATCCGTCTGGCGACGGGTTCGGCGACGGTGGCGACCGTGTCCGCCGCCGGTCTGGTCGCGCCGCTCGCGGCCGATATGTCGACCACCCACGCCGCCCTGCTGGTGCTGGCGATCGGCGCCGGCTCCCTCTTCTTCAGCCATGTCAACGACGCCGGTTTCTGGCTGGTGAAGGAGTACTTCGGGCTGAGCGTCGGACAGACCATCAAGACCTGGTCCGTCATGGAGACGATCATCTCGGTGGTCGCGGGCGCCCTGGTCCTGCTGTTGTCCCTGGTGATCTAGGAGTACGGCGACGACGGCTCACCTGCTCTTCGACATCAGCGGCCGCACGGCCCTGGTCACCGGCTCCAGCCGGGGCATCGGACCGGCACTCGCCCGCGGTCTGCCGGAGGCCGGCTGCACGGTGGTCCTCAACGGAGGCGACGCCGACCGCCTCACATCGGCGGCGGCGGAGCTCTCCGGGGACGTGCACACCGCCGCGTTCGATGTGACCGACGGCCCCTCGGTCGCCGCCGGGGTCGCGGACGTCGAGGAGCGGGTGGGCCCGCCGCCCGCGTGGTGCGGCGGTGGTGCGCACCCTCGTCATCACCGCTTTGGCGGCACCTACCGCTTCTGCGCCCTGTAGCGCTTCATCAATGCAGTGATCCGTGCGTGGTCCGCCCGACCGTTCAGTTCGGCCACCAGATCGTCAGGGCACAACTCGTAGAGATCCCCCCACCATCGACGTCCTCGGTTGTCCCAGATCCGGTAACCACCCGGCACGCCCCGAGCAACGTAGCGTCTCCTGCTCACAGCCCCCCTGTTCCCGACGCCCTTCGTGCCGTGTTCCGGCGAGTCGTCCCGACGCGTGACGGTACGCGGGCTGCGCCCAACCGGCGAGGCCGTATGCGGTTGCCGGCCCGCACGCTTACCGAGTCTGTTGGTGAGGGGAGGGGTGCGCCCACGGTCGTTCATCTGCGCTCATGGGTGGGTGCATGAGTGCCGGGGCGGTCTCTGCCGATGAACCTGCCTGTACGGCAGCGGACGCAGCTGAGTGCCGTTGAGGGTCGTACTGGCTGCGGTGAGTGCTTTGAGAGCCGCTATTCGACACTGACGGTTGCTGAGGTTGCCGTACCTCGCTGCTGTACAGCCGTGGTTGTCCTAGTGAGTTGCTGGTAGCCCACGAGCACTACGAGCACAGCGAGCAGAGCTCCTGACGTAATAGTCGTTCCTACTCCCATTCCCCCCTGTGCGACAGGCTTTTCGACGGCGTTCTCCGCGACAGCTCCAAGGGGGCGGGTCAGCACATAGGCCGACCAGAACAGCACTGTGCCGGAGATCGGGGTGCAGTAATGCGCGGCGAGGATCAGCAACATCGTCCCAGACAGCAGGAGAGCGCTGTCACGGAAGCCGATGCCCAGACCATCCGAGAGAAAGTCACCGCTGGAAGTGCCCAGCGTGTTGGACACCAAGGTCGCGGTCCAATACAGGACCTCGCCCTTGGTTGTGGCGATCCGTTCCACGTCCATGGTTTGCCCGGTCGCTCGCCACCCGATCAGCACGACCACCAGCAGGGTGGTCAGCACGGCTGCGCCGCCGGCGTAGCCCAGCCCGGCAGTGCGGTTCATGAAGTCCGACATGGCGGTGCCCACGATGCTGGTCGTCAGGATCACCGACCAGAACACCGCTGGCTGGAACCGGTCGCTCTTCAACTGCATTGCCAGGGTGAGCGCGAAGGCCACCAGGAAGATGAGTGCGCTGGTGGCGTAGCCGAGATTCAGAGGCGTCATCGACACAAAGTTCGATACCGACTCCCCCAGCGTGGTTGCCACGATCTTGATCGTCCAGAAGAGCACGCCGACCATCGGCAACTTGCTTACAGGGACCTTGCTCACCGAGGCTCCTATCCACAGCCGGCTTCACGTGCTGATCATGCGGATCCCACGGCGACCGGAGACAGATACATCGGGGTGTGCCGGGCGGCGGACGGCCTGGCACACCCCCACGCAGAAAGAGGCGTGAGCCAAGGCTCGCTCGCTGCACGCACCTCGGCCAGGCGGTCGGGGCCAAAGGGAGCATCCCTGGTTCCACTACAGCCGATCACCGCCACGATGCCCCGGAGTGGGCACGCACCCTCTGGACGCCGGAGTACGGCGGCCCCGGCGAGCCGGGGGCGGCCACGTCGACCAGCGGTTTTGTTCACCGCTGATCCAATGGACAGCCCGCCAACTGGACGGCCCTGACCTGGAAGCCGACGCGCTTCAGTGAGGCGCCTGCATGTCGATCGATGCGAGTTGAGATCCGGTTCGAGGGGTGTGCCGACGCAAGTCTGCCTGGGTGTCTTCCGCTCGGACACTGGTGAGCTCGATGAACACGCAGACGTGCCGCCCAAGAACCAAGTCGGCAGGTCCATACCCCTGACGCGGATGGCGCACGGCCCGACGTCGAGGCCCGGTCGGCGGGCACGGTCAGGACGGCCCGCGCGTCTCTTGGCGGCTACGGCCGCCACAGCGGATGTTCCTCTTCCGCCCACTGGCGGCTGACCCGTCCCGTCCGCAGGCCCCGGCGCGCCTCCGAGTCGCCGAGGGCCATGCCGATGTGGCCGGCCAGGACCACGCCGATGGTCAGGGCGAGCCAGTCGTGGACGAAGGTCGCCGAGGTGCGCCACACCAGCGGGGCGAGGTGGGTGAACCACATCAGCAGTCCCGTGCCGAGCATCACCAAAGTGGCGCCCGCGATCCATGCGGCGTACGTCTTCTGCCCGGCGTTGAACTTGCCTGCGGGCCGGAAGGCTCGGCGGTGGTCACGGCGCAGAGCCGAGCGCAGCCAGACCCGGTCGTGCGGCCCCCAGCGGTTGAGGTGGCCGAGGTCCGCGCGGAAGGCCCGGGAGGCGAGGCCCGCCAGCACTGGGACCGGGAGCAGAAGTCCCGCCCACTCGTGGATCCTCACCACCAGTTCACGGCGGCCCACCAGCTCCGCGAACGTCGGGATGTACAGGCAGGCGGCCGTCGCCACGCACAGGCCCATCAGCACGGCCGTGCCGCGGTGCACCCACTTCTCACCCCGGCTGAAGCGACGCACGTGCGTGGACCGGGTCGGGGCCTCAACTGGTGGGTGCATCGTCCCGCCCGTTCGACTTGCCGACCCATGCGTCCACGTCGTACCCGCGCTCCTCCCAGTACCCAGGGCGTACGCCTTGGGTGACGGTGATGCCGGAGAGCCACTTCGCCGACTTGTAGAAGTACATGGGCGCGACATAGAGGCGGACCGGGCCGCCGTGGTCGTAGCTCACCGGCTTGTCCTGCATCTTCAGGGCGACGAGCACGTCGCTGCGGCGCGCCTGGTCGAGGGTGAGGCTCTCGGTGTAGGCCCCGTCGAAACACGTGAAGCGGACCGCGCCGGCCGAGGAGCGCACCCCCGCGGCGTCCAGCAGCGTGGCGAGCCGTACCCCCTCGAACGGCGTCTTCGGCACCCGCCACCCGGTGACGCACTGGACGTCGTGCACGAGCCGGGTCTGCGGCAGCGCGCGCAGGTCGGCCAGCGAGTACGACTTCGGGTGGTCCACCGCGCCGTTCACGGTGAGGCGGTAGTCCTTCTCGCCCAGGTGCGGAACGGACGCCGTCACCGAGTAGTAGCGGAAGCCGCCGCCGTTGGGCAGCAGGCCGGTCAGGCCCGTCGGGTCCTTGCCGGAGACACTGCCCAGGAAGCCCTCGAGGCCGCGCTGGAGCGTGGGAGCGGCGACGACGCCGAGAGCGCCGAGTCCGAGGGTGCCCAGCAGGACCCGGCGGCCGATCGGGGTGCCGGTGGCCTCCGGCGTCTCGCGGTCGGCGGGCTGCGGTGCGTCCCGCTCCTCGGGTCGTTCAGGGTTCACACCACGATTCGAGCACCCGACACCCCTTCGAGGCCAGGGGTGCCGCATGCTCGTCAGAATTCCGTAACCACTTCTCACCGGGTTCTCAGGAAGTGGATCACGGGGTTCACGACGCCGATTCGGCCACCTTCTCCAGTTGGAACGCCTCGTTGCCGAGGCCGATGCGGGCATGCGCCTGGGGATTGCGGGAGCGCATCAGCAGCCCCTGGACCAGGCCGAGCAGCAGGGCCACACCGATGATCGCCGGGAGCAGCCAGGCGAGCGCGGAGTCCGGGCCGGTGCCGACGAGGACGTCGAAGTCCTTGACCGTGTAGCCGACGATCACCAGCAGCGCGAGACCGGCCACCGCGGAGGTGACGAGCCGCCAGGCCTGCGCACGGGCGGAGCCGCGGCGGGCGAAGAAGACGATCACCGAGGCGGAGGCCCCCACCATCAGCAGGGTGACACCGAGCGCGCCGACGCTGCCGAACCAGGTGAACAGGTGCAGTACGGGCGCGGTCGGGTCGCCGGTCGGCTTGTCGTCGGCCACGGCGAAGACGATCACGATCACCGCGGACACCGCGCTCTGCAGCAGCGAGCCCGTGCCGGGGGCGCCGTTGGTACCCGTCGTACGGCCGAAGGCGGCGGGCAGCAGTCCCTCGCGGCCCATGGCGAAGGCGTAGCGGGCGACGACGTTGTGGAAGCTGAGCAGCGCGGCGAACATGCCGGTCACGAACAGCACCTGCATCACGTTGCTGAAGGGGTGGCCGAGGATGGACTCGGTCAGCCAGAACAGCAGACCCGCGCTCTGCTTCTGCGCGGCCGGGACGATGGCGGAGGGCCCCGCGGCGATCGTCAGCGTCCAGGAGCTGATGGCGAAGAAGACGGAGACGAAACCGATCGCCAGGAACATCACGCGCGGCACCAGGACGTGCGGGCGGCTGGTCTCCTCGGCGTAGACGGGCGCCTGTTCGAAGCCGGTGAAGGCGGCGATGCAGAAGCACAGCGCGGTGCCGACGCCCGCCCCGGTGAGCGTGTCCGGGTTGAAGGCGTGCAGCGACAGGCCTTCCTTGGCGGGGTTGCCCACCGCCGCGACATCGAAGATGACGACGAGCGCGACCTCGATCAGCAGCAGCACGCCGAGCAGGCGCGCGTTGACGTCGATCTTCAGCCAGCCGAGCGCCCCGACGATGGCCACGGCCACCAGCGCCGGTATCCACCAGGCGACCTGGAGGTCCAGGTGGGTGGCGCACAGGGTGGAGACCTCGAAGCCGAAGATGCCGTAGATCCCGAACTGCAGCGCGCTGTACGCGACGAGGGCGACCACGGCCGCGCCCGCTCCCGCCGTGCCGCCGAGGCCGCGGGAGATGTACGCGTAGAACGCGCCCGCGTTGTGGACGTGACGGCTCATCTCCGCGTACCCGACGGAGAACAGGGCCAGTACGCACCCGAGGATGACGAAGAGCAACGGCTGGCCGACGATGCCCATCACCGCGAATGCAGTGGGCATGACACCCGCGACCACCATGAGCGGGGCGGTCGCGGCGAGCACGGACAGCAGCAGTCCGGCCGTGCCCAGGCGGTTGGCGCGGAGCGCGCGCTCCTGTCCTTTGAAGGTGCTGATGGCGCCGCCGTCGGCGGCGGGTCTGCTCGTGCTCGAACTGCCGGTCGTCATCGCGCGGTTGTCCTTTCGGGACGGGTGAACGGGGACTGTGCGGACGGGACTTTCTGGACGAGGACTTTCTGGACGAGGTCTTCCGGATCTTTGCGGCGAGCCGTCACGTCGTACCTAGGGCCCTTTCGCGCGCGGCGTGGAAGGCCTCGTACGGGTCGCGGTCCGGGTACGACCACGGCGCCGGGGTCACATGCGGTCCGATGCGCAGGAACAGGGCGGCGGCCTCGGCGTCCCGGCCCCCGCAGTGCTTGGCGTGGGCCAGGAAGTTGAGGTCGACATGACGGCGCGGATGATCGTCGCGCTCCCATTCCAGCCACCAGTCGAACGCGGCCTTCATCACCTGGCGGGCCCGTCGGCCGACCCAGTGCCCGGAGGTGACAGGGTCGGGGGACTCGGTTCCGGCGGTGGCCAGCACGCGGTAGCGCTCGGCGTGCGCGACGACGGGGAGGATGGCGAGCGGTGAGTCGGCGGGCGCCTGCTCGGCGGCCCAGTTGGCGAAGTCGTAGACCTCGTGCAGCGGGTCCTGGCCGGCGTCGGCGCGGCGCTCGGCGAGCCTGGCGATCACCAGGTGGTGCGCATGGTGATGGTCCGGGTAGCGGGCGCGGACCTCGTCGAACAGCCGGACCACGTCCTCCTCGGTGCCGAGCGAACGCTCCAGGATCAGCAGGCCCAGCCAGGGCGTCGGGTCCTCGGGGGCCTGCGCGGCTGCCGCCCGGCAGGCCTCGCGGGCCGCCTCCGGGCGTTCCTTGCCCTGCAGAGCGCGGTGGACGATGGCATGGGCGACGAGGACGGAGGCGCAGGGGGAGTCCGGTTCGGCGAGCAGCCAGTCCTGCGCCCAGACGAGGGCGGCGGTCTCCTGCGCGAGAACGGTGACACGGTGCCCTCGGCGATCCCAGTCGTCGGCGTCGGACGCGAGCAGGGACCGGACGGCGGTCCATCGCCCCCGGGCGAGTGAGGCCCGTGCGGCGACGAGTTCGGCGTCGTCCAGCGCGGCGTCGAAGCCCTGGGCAGCACGTTTGCGGCCGCGGCCGAAGGACGGCGGGGGTGGGGGTGGGGGTGGCACCGCGGGGCTTCCTTACAGAACGCGGCTCGTCAAGTTTTGGTCACGCACAGCAAACCCCGCACCAACGGTTTGAGTCAAGGGCGGACGAGCACCACGACACGTGTCAACTGCCTTTGGTTCCATGCTGGTTGGGCCTGGGGCAGTCTTGCACGGCCGGCCCTCCTCGGCCGCCCCGAACCGGCCGACGGGCGGCGCCGCGCGTGCCGCCGCCCTTGGGACCTCCCCGGACGGGACCTGCCCGCGCGCCCGGCTATCCGACCGCCTTCGCCGCCGCCCGTCCCGCGGCACGGCCCGAGAACAGGCAGCCCCCGAGGAAGGTGCCCTCCAGGGAGCGGTAGCCGTGCACACCGCCGCCGCCGAAGCCCGCCGCCTCCCCGGCCGCGTACACCCCCGCGAGCGGGTCGCCGCCCTCGGTCAGCACCCGCGAGGACAGGTCGGTCTCCAGACCGCCGAGCGACTTGCGGGTCAGGATGTTCAGGCGCACCGCGATCAGCGGGCCCGCCTTGGGGTCGAGGACGCGGTGCGGGGCGGCGGTCCGGATCAGCCGGTCCCCGAGGTAGCGACGGGCACCGCGTATCGCCGTCACCTGGAGGTCCTTGGTGAAGGGGTTCGGGATCTCCCGGTCGCGCGCGACGATCTCGCGGCGCAGGTCGGCCTCGTCGATCAGCGGCTCCTTGGTGAGCGCGTTCATGCCGCGCACCAGCGCGCCCAAGTCCTTCTCGACGACGAAGTCGACGCCGTGGTCCATGAACGCCTTGACCGGTCCCGGCACGTCCGCGCGGGCCCGCCCGATCACGTCCCTGACCGACTTGCCGGTGAGGTCCGGGTTCTGCTCGGAGCCGGAGAGCGCGAACTCCTTGCCGATGATCTTCTGGTCGAGCACGAACCACGTGTAGTCGTACCCGGTCCTCATGATGTGCTCGAGCGTGCCGAGGGTGTCGAAGCCGGGGAAGAGTGGCACGGGCAGCCGCCGGCCACGGGCGTCCAGCCACAGGGAGGAGGGGCCCGGCAGGATGCGGATGCCGTGGTTGTCCCAGATGGGGTCCCAGTTGTGCAGGCCCTCGGTGTAGTGCCACATGCGGTCGCCGTTGATCAGCCGGGCGCCCGCGCCCTCGGCGATGCCCAGCATCCTGCCGTCGACGTGCGCCGGCACACCGGAGACCATCCGCTCGGGTGGGGTGCCGAGACGTTCCGGCCAGTTGGCCCGCACCAGTTCGTGGTTGCCGCCGATACCGCCGCTGGTGACGATCACCGCCTGTGCCCTGAACTCGAAGGCGCCGGCGACCACACGGCTGCTGGCCTTGCCCCGCTGCACGTCCGACGGCTCCAGGACCTCACCGGTGACGGTGTCGACGTCGCCCGCGCTGCGCGAGAGACCCGTGACGCGATGACGGAACTTCAGCTGGACGAGACCACGCGCCACCCCGGCCTGCACCCGCCGCACGAACGGGGCGATCACTCCCGGGCCGGTGCCCCAGGTGATGTGGAAGCGGGGCACCGAGTTGCCGTGCCCGGTGGCGTCGTAGCCGCCGCGCTCGGCCCAGCCGACGACCGGGAAGAAGCGCATGCCCTGCCGGTGCAGCCAGGCGCGCTTCTCGCCGGCCGCGAAGTCGACGTAGGCCTCGGCCCACTGGCGCGGCCAGTGGTCCTCGGGGCGGTCGAAGGCGGCCGTGCCCATCCAGTCCTGGAGGGCGAGGCCGTGACTGTCCTTGATGCGCAGCCGGCGCTGCTCCGGAGAGTCGACGAAGAAGAGACCGCCGAAGGACCAGAACGCCTGGCCGCCCATCGACTGCTCCGGCTCCTGGTCGAGGAGGATCACCTTCCGGCCGGCCTCGACCAGTTCCGCGGTCGCCGTGAGCCCGGCGAGGCCTGCCCCGATCACGATGACATCAGCGTCGTAGGCCATGCGCCCGTCCTCTCACGGTGACTACCGGTCGGCCCGCCTTGTTACCGACCGGTCAGATCCTTGGGCAGAAGAGTGACCGAGTCAACCGCCTGTCAGCGGGTACCCGATACCGTCGGGAGACTTCCGTTCGGCGGGGCGAGGCCCTGCCGGGAAGCGCTCAAGGGCGGGCGGGCCACAGCGGCTGGCGCTACAGTCGGCGTGATACGCATCCCGTGACTCCGCTGAATCATCGAGGTACAGCGTGTCAGTACTGGTTCTGGCTCTCGCCGTGAGCGCGGCCTTCTGTCTGGGCACCGGGTTCGTGCTGCAGCAGAACGCCGCCCAGCAGGCGCCGCTGAGCGACTTCCTCTCCCCGCGGCTGCTGCTGGACCTGGTCAAGATGCCGCGCTGGCTCGGCGGCCTCGGCCTGATGGTCGCCGGCATGATCCTCAGTGCGATCGCGCTGGCCCACGGGGAGATCTCCCTGGTCGAGCCGCTGGTCGCCACGAACCTGCTGTTCGCGCTGGCCGAGTCCCGCCGGCAGACCAAACAGCCCCTGGGCCGCCAGGGGTGGGGCGGCCTCCTCCTGCTCGCCGGCGGCGTCAGCGCGTTCATCGTGGCGGGTCAGCCCAAAGGGGGCAACGCGGTCACCGATCCCGTTCGGCACTGGCTGATCATCGGCGTGGTGGTCGGCCTGGCGCTGCTGCTGACGACGTATGCCAAGAAGTCCCGGCTGATCATCGGTCCGGTACTGCTGGGGCTCGCCGCAGGGCTGCTGTACGGGGTGCAGGACGCGCTCACCCGGGTCAGCGGGCAGCGGCTGACGGCGGGCGGCTGGACGGAGTTCATCACGGGCTGGCAGCCGTACGGCGTGCTGGTCCTCGGGGTGACGGGGCTGATCCTGGTGCAGAGCGCCTTCGAGACGGCACCGCTGCGGATGTCCCTGCCCGCGCTGACCGCGGCCCAGCCGTTGGCCGGGATCCTCTGCGGGGTCGGGTTCCTCGGCGACCAGCTGCGCACCGACACCGGCGCGCTGGCATGGCAGGCCGCCGGGCTGGCGGCGATCGTCTTCGGCATCGTGCTCCTCGGGCTTCACCCGGCCATGCCACGGGGGCTGGGCGAGCCGGAGCGGGAGAGGGATCTGCAGCCGCGGTGACGGACCGCGGGACGCTGCCGCGCCTCCGGCGCCACCGATGGCCCAAGGGGCCCGCACTGCTTGGATGGTTCCATGAGTGCCGCTGACGAACTCCTCGACATCGTGGACGAGAACGACAGGGTCATCGGGCAGTCGCCTCGCGGTGAGGCGTACGCGCGGGGGCTGCGCCACCGGTGCGTCTTCATCCAGGCGCGGGACGCCGAGGGCCGGGTCTTCGTCCACCGCCGCACCCCCGCCAAGCTGGTCTTCCCCTCCCTGTACGACATGTTCGTCGGCGGCGTGGTCGGTGCGGGCGAGACGTACGACGACGCCGCCCTGCGCGAGGCCGAGGAGGAACTCGGTGTCAGCGGGCTCCCCCGGCCCGAGCCGCTGTTCAAGTTCCTGTACGACGACGGCGCCGGGCAGAGCTGGTGGTCGTCCGTCTACCGGGTCCGCTGCGACCTGCCCGTCAGCCCCCAGGCCGAGGAGGTCGCCTGGCACGACTTCCTGCCGGAGGAGGAGGTGGAACGCCGGCTGTCCGACTGGGCCTGGGTCCCGGACGGACTCGCCGCCTACGAACGGCTCAAGGCCCACCTCCGCTCCACCGGCTGACCGCCTGTCTCCACCCTCTCCAGGAGCCCGGCCCCGGTCTCTGCCCCCGGGGCCCGGTAGGGTCCTGCACGTGATCGAATTCGTACGGAACGTCCGGCTGTGGTTCGCGCCCCAGGACATCCGGGAGGAAGGCCGTACGCCCGACTATCGCTTCTCGCTGGCCAACGAGCGGACCTTTCTGGCCTGGCTGCGTACCGCGCTGGCGCTGATCGGCGGCGGCTTCGCCGTGGACCAGTTCCTGCCGGACCTGCGCTGGGCCTGGCGCGTCGGGCTCGCCCTCGGGCTGCTCGCCGCCGGGGTCCTGTGCTCGCTGCGCGCCATCAACCACTGGGTACGCTGCGAACGCGCGATGCGGCGGGGCGACGACCTGCCCGCTTCCCGGTTCCCGGCCCTGCTGAGCATCGTCGTCGCCGTGGTGGCCATCGCCATGGTCGTGGTCGTGATCACCGGCTGGGAAGGATGAGCGCCCCGGCCTCCGGGCGCGACCCGGGGCTGCAACCGGAGCGCACCCGGCTCGCCTGGCGGCGTACGACCCTGTCGGGCACCGTCGCCGCGGTGCTCGCCGCGAAGTCGGCGCTGCACAGCGGCACGGCGGCCGGCTTGGGTGTCGCCTCCGTGTGCTGTCTGCTCTGGCTCGCCTTCCTGGCCCTCGCCCATGGGCGTATCCGGGCCCTCGCCATGGCGGAACCCGGCCGGCCGCCTCGCCTCACCCCCCGCTACGCCGCCGCCGCGGCCCTGTGCACGATCGCCCTTGCCGTGTGCGCCGTGGCGCTGGTGTTCTGAACACGGTCGGGGCATCCGGACGGCGCGCATCCCGGATGACGGCGAAAGAGGCGTTTTGTCTGGTTAGCCTGAACCGTCACTGCACGCACCTTCGAAGGTGAGCGCCATGAGCACCGTCCACCGGGAACACACCGCGCACGACCACAGCCACGGCCCGGCCTGCGGCCACGACGCGGTACCCCACGGGGACCACGTCGACTACGCGCACGACGGCCATCTGCACCGCGAGCACGAAGACCACTGGGACGAGTGCGAGGCCGGCGGCCATGTCAGCCATGAGGGAGGCCACGAGCACCGGCACGGCGAGGGGTGCGGCCACCGCCAGGTCCAGCACGGCGACCACATCGACTATCTGCACGACGGCCATCGCCACGCCGCGCACGAAGACCACTGGGACGACCACTGACGCACGCGGCATCGGCCGCGGGCGGGCCGGGCGACGACCGCTGACGGACGCGGCGCCGACCACACCCGAAACTCCTGACGCCGGACGCGCACCGCGCGCGGCGGCCGGCCCCGTATGAGCGCTCGGCGGTGCCATGCCGCCGTGACAGCCCCTGCCGTCGGCGCCACCATGACACCGTGGCGCCGATCACGTTCGCTCCGCGCTCTGGACTGCATACCGACCGGTCGGCATCATGATGCAGGTCCTGTCACCGCGCTGGAGGAGCAACGATGAGCCCAGACCACCCGCCAGGTCTCGATCTCGACCGGCTGCGCGGCCTGCTCGACACCGAGCGGCCCGGCCTGGTCACCGGACCCCTGACCGGACGGCTGATCGAGGGCGGGCGGTCGAACCTCACCTACGCGGTCTCGGACGGGACATCGGACTGGGTCGTACGGCGCCCCCCGCTCGGGCATGTGCTCGCCACCGCACATGACATGAAGCGCGAGCACCGGGTGATCAGCGCGCTGTATCCGACATCCGTCCCGGTCCCGCGCCCGGTACTGCTGTGCGAGGACGACTCCGTCCTCGGGGCCCCCTTCTACGTGATGGACTTCGTCCAGGGCACGCCGTACCGCACCGCCGAACAGCTGGCCCCGCTCGGCCCGCAGCGTACGCGTGACGCGGTCCTCGGCCTGGTGGACACCCTGGTCGAGCTGCACGCGGTGGACCCGGCCGCGGTGGGCCTCGACGACTTCGGCCGCCCCGAGGGATTCCTGGACCGCCAGCTGCGCCGCTGGGGCAAGCAACTGGACGCCTCGCGCAACCGCGATCTGCCCGGCATAGACGAGCTGCACGCCGCACTGGGCCGGGCACTGCCCGTCTCGCCCGCTCCGACCGTGATCCACGGCGACTACCGCCTGGACAACGTGCTGCTGGGCGACGACGACCGCATAACCGCCGTCCTCGACTGGGAGATGTCCACCCTCGGCGACCCGCTCACTGACGTGGGCCTGCTGGTGATGTACAGCGTGCCCCTCGGCACGCCCGACTCCCCCGTCTCCACCACCGCCCAGGCACCCGGGCACCCGGATCCGGCGGAGCTGATCGAGCGGTACGCCGCCCGCTCGGGCCGTGACCTCGCCGCCGTCTCCTGGTACACGGCGTTCGCCTGGTTCAAGCTCGCGGTGATCCTCGAGGGCATCCACTACCGCTACACGCTCGGCCAGACGGTCGGACCGGGCTTCGACCGCATCGGCGGGCTGGTGCCCGTCTTCATCGAGCACGGCCTGACCACTCTTCAGGAGGGCTGATCCGCCATGGACTTCGCATTCGACGCGCGCACCGAGGAGCTGCGCGCCAAGCTGCTCGCCTTCATGGACGAGTTCGTCTACCCGGCGGAAGCCGTCGCGGACGAGCAGCGCAAGCGGCTCGCCTCGCCCTGGGACACCCCCGCGATCGTCGAGGACCTGAAGGCCGAGGCCCGCAGGCAGGGCCTGTGGAACCTCTTCCTGCCGGACTCCGAGTACGGCGCCGGGCTCACCAACCTTCAATACGCGCCGCTCGCCGAGATCACCGGCCGCTCCCCGCAGCTGGCGCCCACCGCGCTGAACTGCGCGGCACCGGACACGGGCAACATGGAGGTGCTGGCGCAGTTCGGTGACGACCAGCAGAAGAAGCAGTGGCTGGAGCCACTGCTCGCCGGGGAGATCCGCTCGGCGTTCGCGATGACCGAGCCCGAGGTGGCCTCCTCGGACGCGACGAACATCACCACGCGCATCGAACGCGACGGCGGTGACTACGTCATCACGGGCCGCAAGTGGTACATCTCCGGGGCGATGAACCCGGACTGCAAGATCTTCATCGTGATGGGCAAGACGGACCCGGACGGGTCCGACATCCGCCGTCAGCAGTCCATGGTGCTGGTCCCGCGCGACACGCCCGGCGTTCACGTCAAGCGCGCGATGCAGGTCTACGGCTACGAGGACCACTACCACGGCGGCCACGCCGAGGTGGTCTTCGACCACGCGCGCGTACCGGTGGCGAACCTGATCGGCGAGGAGGGCGGCGGCTTCGCCATCGCCCAGGCCCGGCTCGGTCCCGGCCGTATCCACCACTGCATGAGGCTGATCGGCATGGCGGAGCGGGCGATCGAGCTGATGTGCAGGCGGGCGGTGGAACGGACGGCGTTCGGCAAGGCGCTGGCCCAGCAGGGCGTCGTGCACAACTGGATCGCCGATGCGCGCGTTGCGGTCGAACAGCTGCGGCTGCTGGTCCTCAAGACCGCGTGGATGATGGACACGGTCGGCAACAAGGGCGCCCACACCGAGATCCAGGCGATCAAGATCGCCACCCCGCGCACGGTCGTCGACATCATCGACAAGGCGGTCCAGCTGCACGGCGCGGGCGGCGTGAGCCAGGACTTCCCGCTGGCCGAGCTGTGGGCGGCCGCGCGGACCCTGCGGCTCGCGGACGGCCCGGACGAGGTGCACCAGCGGTCGCTGGCGCGACGTGAGCTGAAGAAGTACGTGTGACACAGGGCTGAGGGGCGGACGCGTGTGCGTCCGCCCCTCACCCCTGCGCACGGGTCGGTTACGGGCGCAGCGCCCGCAGCAGCAGGTCCGCCAGGTGGTCGGCGACCTGCTGGGGGCTGAGCGGGCCGTTGGGCCGGTACCACGTCGACAGGTGGTGCACCGAGCCGAAGTGGTAGTCCACGACCAGGTCGGCGGGCGTGGCGGTGGAGAACACGCCCTCCTTCTGGCCCTCCTCGATCAGGGCGCGGAACCGCTCGTGGTAGCGGCGCCGCTCGGCGCGGACCTGCTTGTTCTTCTCCGGGCTCAGATGGTGCATGGACCGGAAGAAGATCATCGCGTCGTCGAGGTTCTCGATCGTGGTGACGACGACGTCCGCTGCCGCGGCCCGCAGCCGCTTCTCCACCGGCTCGTCGGCGTCAGCGAAGGCGTCCAGACGCTCCTGCTGGACCCGCAGCACGCGCGCGTACACCTCGTGCAGCAGATCGTCCTTGGACCCGAAGTAGTGGTACAGCGCCCCCTTCGTGACGCCGGCCGCCTCGACGATCTCCTGCACGGACGTGCGGTCGTAGCCCTGGTCCGCGAAGAGCCGGGTGGCGGCGGCCAGCAGCCGCTGCGGGACGGGTGCGCCGTCCCCGTCCGTCGTTCTGGGCACTGCCGCCACCTGCCTTTCCGTCATGTCTACTGGGTCGCCTGCGGACGGGAACGCAGTTCCCGACGGAGGATCTTCCCACTCGCCGTCTTCGGCAGGTCGGGGAGGATCTCCACCTGACGCGGGTATTTGTAAGCGGCCAGTCTCTCCTTGCAGTAGGCCGTCAGCGCGTCCGGGTCCGCCACGGCGCCCGGACGCAGGCTGATGTACGCCTTCACGGTCTCCCCGCGGTATCCGTCCGGCACGCCGACGACGGCCGCCTCACGGACCGCGGGATGCGTGTACAGGACGTCCTCGACCTCGCGCGGCCACACCTTGAAGCCGGACGCGTTGATCATGTCCTTCTTCCGGTCGACGACGTACAGCCAGCCCTGCTCGTCCATGAAGCCGATGTCGCCGGTGCGCAGCTCGCCGTCCGGGAAGGTCTCGGCGGTGGCCTCGGGACGCCGCCAGTAGCCGGGCACCACCTGCGGGCCCCGTACGACGATCTCACCCTGCCGGCCGAACGGCACCTCCTCGCCCTGGTCGTCGACGATGCGCACCACCGTGTCGGGGCCGGGCACGCCGACGGCCAGCGTCCCGGACTCCGGGTCCACCGGTGCCTCACGACCGGGCGGCACGGCGGCGCAGGGGGCGGTGCACTCGGTGAGTCCGTAGCCGTTGCGGACGTACGGCCCGAAGCCGGCCCGGAACTTCTCCACCAGGGCGGGCGGCAGCGGGGCCCCGCCGGAGGAGATGACCCGGAAGGAGGAGAAGTGGCCGGGGGTGACGGACGGGTGGGCCGCCAGGGCCATGAAGGCGGTCGAGGGGCCCACGGTGTAGTGGGGCCGGTGCTCGGCGAACGCGTCCAGGACGACGCCCGGCTCGAAGCGGTAGGCGAGGACCAGCGTGCCCCGGCTGTTGAGGCACGCCACCAGTTCGCACACCATCCCGGTGATGTGGAACAGGGGTGCCAGCGCGAAGTAGACGGGCTGCTCGGGCAGGCCGAGACCCGTTCGCTGCCGCTCGGCGTTGTACATGATGTTGCCGTGCGTGTTGGTGGCGCCCTTGGGGGTGCCGCTGGTGCCGGAGGTGTAGCTGATCAGCGCGATGTCGGACGGGGCGGGGGCGCGGCCCTCGGGCGCCTTGTGGCCCTGCCGGGCGACGGCGAGCAGGTCGTCGGCGTCGGCGGCCCGCTCGAGCCGCTCGAAGGTCAGCACCCGTGCGTCGCCGCGGGTCTGGAGGTCCAGCTCGCAGGCCGTGAGCACGATCCGCACGGGCGATCCGGTGGCCGTCTCGCGCAGATACGACTCCCAGGCGCGGTCGGAGCACACCAGGGCGGTCACCTCCGCGTCCTTCAGGACATGGGTGACCTCGCCCGACTTGTACATCGGGTTGACCGGCACGACGGTCGCGCCCGCCTTCCAGGCGCCGAGCAGGGCGAGTACGAAGTGCGGGGAGTTCTGGAGCAGGATCGCGACGCGGTCGCCGCGCTCCAGACCGCGGCCGGCCAGGTACCCGGCGACGGAGTCGGTCAGCGCGTCCAGTTCCGCGTAGCTCATCCGGCCGTCGAAGTAGGCGAGGGCGGTGCGGTCGGCCGGCGCCCCGCGCAGGGCGTGCACCAGGGAGTCGGCGGGGCTGACCGGGGAGCGCTGCGCGTCGTCGAGAAGCGCGAGCCAGGGCTTGGCGGCATACCGGGAAGCGCTCACTGGGCGGCCTCCCACTTCTGCTGGAGGTGGTTCATGCTGGTCAGCCAGCGGTCCGGCTCGGTGGCGCGCGCTTGGTAGTAGGCGGCGACCTCGGGGTGCGGCAGGATCAGGAACCGGTCCTCCTCGATGCCCTCGATGAGCGCGTCGGCGACGTCCTCGGGGGCGATCGCGGTCGGTACGAGCACCAGTTCGCCGGCGCTGCCGGAGGCGGTCAGCATGTCGGTGCGCACGCCCTGGGGACAGATCGCGTGGACCTTGAGACCGCGGTGCCGGTACGTCAGCGACAGCCACTCGGCGAAGGCGTAGGCCCCGTGCTTGGTGACGCTGTACGGGGCGGCGCCGATCATGGTGAGCAGTCCGGCGGCCGAGACGGTGGAGACGAAGCGGCCCGCGCCGCGCTCCAGCCAGTCGGGCAGGAGGGCGCGGGCGGCACGCACATGCGCCATGACGTTGACGTCCCAGGCCTGGGCCCACACCTCCTCGTCGGCGGCCTCGGTGCCGCCGGAACCGAGGCCCGCGTTGGCGCAGTAGACGTCGACCGTGCCGCCGAGGGCTTCCCGCGCCTCGGCCACGATCACGGAGGCGTCGCCCGGGACCGCGATGCCGCCGATCTCGTCGGCCACGGCCTTCGCCCGGCCGGCGTCCAGGTCGTTGACGACGACCCGGGCCCCCTCGGTGGCGAAGCGGCGGGCCAGCGCCGCACCGATGCCGCCTCCCGCTCCGGTGACGACGACTCCCGCATCCCGCACGGCTTCCACCATCGGCCTCCTTCGGCACGACGCGAATCGGCTCTGTCGCAGTCGGCTCTGCCTGCAGCCGGCTCTGCTGCGGACGTCAGACTAACCAGTCGGTATGTGACGAGGGAAGAGGCGACCCACGGCGCACGGAACGAGGAAGCCACACGTGCCGGGTCGTGCGCCGGGAACGTATGGTTCCTTCCACAGCGCCGGGGGCCGCACTAGCGTGCGTGGCCATGACAGTTCCGTCGATCACGGAGGTCACCCCATGAGGCTGTCCAGACGAGGGCTGCTGGCTGCGGCCACGGCGGCCGTGTCGCTCCCAGCACCCGTGGCCTCCGCCGCCGCGGGCGGCCGGCGGCTGCGCACCGGCTTCGAACGGCTCGCGGCCGACGGCTACGCGCCACTGGCCGGGCAACGCGTCGGCATCGTGACCAATCCGACGGGGGTCACCAGGGACGTACGGCACATCGTCGACGTGATGCACGCCGACCCCCGGGTGAACCTGGTCGCCGTCTTCGGCCCCGAGCACGGCTTCCGGGGCACCGCTCAGGCGGGCGGCTCGGAGGGCCGCTACGACGACCCGGCGACCGGCCTGCCCGTCTACGACACGTACCTCAAGAGCGGTCAGCCGCTGGCGGACGTCTTCACGGCGTCCGGCGTCGACACGGTCGTCTTCGACATCCAGGACGTCGGGGCCCGCTTCTACACCTACATATGGACGATGTACGACTGCATGGAGGCGGCACAGCTCGCGGGCAAGCGGTTCGTGGTCCTGGACCGGCCGAACCCCGTGACCGGGCGGTCCGCCCAAGGACCTGTGCTGCACCAGGAGTTCGCGTCCTTCGTGGGACGGCAGCCGATCTCCCAGGCGCACGGGATGACGGTGGCCGAGCTGGCGCGGCTGTTCAACGGGGAGTTCCTCGCCAAGCCGGTCGCGCTGGAGACCGTCCTGATGACCGGCTGGAAGCGGTCCGACTTCTTCGACGCCTCCGGCCTGCCCTGGGTACTGCCGAGCCCGAACATGCCGACCCCCGACACCGCGCTCGTCTACTCGGGGACCTGTCTCTTCGAGGGCACGAACCTGTCGGAGGGGCGCGGCACCACCCGCCCCTTCGAACTCCTCGGCGCCGAAGGGATCGACGGGCGGTGGGCGGCCGAAGCGGAGCGACTGGGCCTGCCCGGCGTGCACTTCCGCGAGGCGTACTTCGCGCCCACCTTCTCGAAGTTCCAGGGCAAGACCGTGGGCGGTGTGCAGATCCATGTGCACGACCGGGCCGCGTACGACCCCGTCCGCACCGGGATCGCGCTGCTCGTCACCGCGAAGAAGGTCTGGAGCGGATTCGCCTGGCGGTCCGACGACTGGATCGACAAGCTCACGGGATCCACGCGGGTCCGCACGATGATCGACGCGGGAGCGACGGCCGACCAGGTCGTGGCCGCCTGGCAGGACGAGCTGGCTGCTTTTCGGCGTGTCCGCAGGGAATATCTCCTGTACGGATGAGTCGTGACGTATGGCCAACCCTCCCCGGCGGCAGGACGATGCGCCCACAGCGCACTGGGCCTCGGGACAAGGGAGTCCGTCATGGCGGTACCGGCAATGAGCGTGAGTCCCTACTGGGAGCTGACCTTCGACGCGGACGGCGACGTGGACGGGCCGGAGAGGGACCGGCTGCTCGCGGAGGTGAGCCGGCAAGGGGTGCGGGACCTGCTGGTCTTCGCGCACGGCTGGAACAACGAGCGCTCCGGCGCGAGACGGCTCTACGGCCGGTTCTTCGCGCCCGTGCCGTCCCTGGCACCGGGGGCGCGCCTCGGGTACGTGGGTGTGATCTGGCCGTCGATGATGTTCACGGACGAACCGATCCCGGACTTCCCGCCGACGGCGGTGGCCGCTGCCCCCACTCCCCCGCGTCCGCAGCTGGACAAGGGCAGCCGCCATGCCCTCCTGGAGATGTTCCCCGGCCGCGCCACCGTGGTGGAGCAGATCGCCCGGCTGCTGGAACAGCACCCGGACGACGACGCCTCACTGGAGGAGTTCGGGCGTCTGGTACGACTGTTGGTGGAGGTGCGAGCCGGAGGGCCGCAGGCCGGGTGCGCCGCGGACACACTGTCGGAGCAGGTGGCCGGGGGCGATCCGCTGATGCTGCTGGGCGACACGGCACGGGTGTGCCATGAGTTCGCGCGGGCGCTGGAGCGGGTGGAGTCGGGCGACGGAGAGGCTTCGGGGGCCGCGGGGTTCGCCTTCACGCCGAAGGGTGTGTGGGACGGGGCGCACGAATTGCTGCGTCAGGCGACGTACTACGCGATGAAACGACGCGCGGGCACGGTCGGGGAGCACGGCCTCGGACCGCTGATCGGGCAACTGGCCCGGACGGCGCCGAACGTGCGCGTCCATCTCGTCGGGCACAGCTTCGGCGGGCGGCTGGTGTCGTTCGCGCTGCGCGGGCTGCCCGACGGCGTGTGGTCGGTGAAGTCGGTGACGCTGCTCCAAGGCGCCTTCTCGCACTACTGTTTCGCCGCCCGGCTCCCCGAGGACCCGCATGCGAGCGGCGCGCTGAACGGGCGGCACAACCGCATCGACGGTCCGCTGGTGTGCTGCTACTCCCGCTTCGACTCGGCGCTCGGCACGCTGTATCCGATGGCGTCGCGGATGGCGGGCGACGACCGGTCGGCGGCCGGCGAGTTCCCCGGCCCGGCGGAGGGCTTCGACATCGGCCGCCTCCTCGGGCCCCAGTGGGGGGCGATGGGCCACGACGGGGTGCAAGCGGTCGACGGGACGCGGAACTTCACGCTCGCCGACGCGCTGACGAGAAGCCTGCCGACGTCGGGCTGCGTGAACGTCGACGCGTCCTCGGTGGTCTGCCGCGGCGGCCCGCCGTCGGGCGCGCACAGCGACATCGTCCACCGGGAACTGGCCCAGGTGGTCCTGGCGGCGGGCCGGGTGAGCTGACCCGGCCCGCCGCCCGGGACGGCCTACCGGTGCGACGTGTACTCCACCACCTGCTGGAACGTCGGCCGGTTCTGCCAGCTGATCCTGCCGTGCTTGATACCGCCGAGGGCGCGCTGAGCGATCGAGTCGGCGCACCACTGGTCGCCCGCCGAGCACTGGTCGTCGCCCGGGTACACCTGGGACGCGGTCATGCCGGCGGCCTGCTTGAGGGTGCTGATCAGGGCGTCACGGCAGGCGCTGAGGCTGCCGCCGCCGCAGTACTTCTGCGTCAGTGGGCCCTGCACCGGCCGGCCCAGCACCGCCCGGATGTCCTTGTCGACATAACTCCACCAACCGTACTGGAAGGAGCTCCCGGCATGCGATCCGGTCGGGCCGTGCGCCGCCGAGGGGGACTCGTCGACCGGCAGGTTGGCGGTGATGGCCGCGTACAGGTCGTTCCCGAGCCCCGGCTCGAACTCGGCCTTCACCAGCAACGGCCACCAGGCGTCCAGGATGCGGATGGCATCGGCGTCGGCGTACGTCTTCGAGCCCGCCGAGGTCTCCGTGCGCCGTGCGCCCGCCGACACCCACGCGGACAGCTTGCTCACCGCCGCCGCGGCCGCCGGGTCCGTGACGGTCGAGCTGTTGACGACCGCCAGCAGCTTCGGCAGCACGTCCTCGGCCCGCAGATCGGCGAGCGCCGCGTCCGCCATCGCCTTCGTCAGCGAGGCGCGGGTCACCCCGCCGGCCGCCACCAGCTTCTTCACCCGGTCCTCCAGCAGATTGCCGCGGTGGACCGGGCCCTCGCCCCAGGGAGCGGCCGTGTAGTCCTTGGCCTGCTTGTTGTTCCAGGAGATGTAGTAGTCCTGGTCGATGGAGTTGGGGTGCTGGGACGGCGGTGTGTAGTCCGCCGTGTTCGTCGCCGGGTCCCAGTTCCGCCACTCGTAGGCGGTCTGGGCCCACACCGGGAACTCGGCGTCGACACCGCTCGCGCGCACCGGGTTGTCGCCGCTGTTGAAGTACGCGGTGTGCTGGGAGTCGGCGTAGAACCAGTTGAACGTGTAGTTGATGTGCTGCACGGCACTCTGGAAGTCCTGCGGGCCCTTGACGTAGCCGGGGTCGTTCAGCATCTGGAACCCGATGATCGAGTCGGCCTCGTGCTGGAAGGACGAGCGCAGGGTGGTGTAGGCGACCTTCTTTCCGCCGACGGTGGCGCGGTACTCGACCGGACCGTACTTCGTCCGCCAGACCCGCATCGTGTAGGACCCGACCGCGGTTCCGTCGGCGACGGTCGGGGACCAGGCGTTCTTCTGCTCGATCTTGTCCATGGCGGTGCAGGTGCCGTGGTACAGGTAGTGGTAGTCGTCCTGGCACAGCTCGACCGCGTAGGTGTCGATGATGTCCTGGCCGGAGGTCGTGGCACTCCACGAGTAGTCCTGCCCGCGGCCCAGTTCGACGTACATGCCCAGGCCCGCGAACGAGGCACCGCGGGCGCTGATGCCCGGGCCCTGGATCTCCTGGAGCATGAGCAGTTGGGGCGCGAAGTAGCCGGTCTGCGGTCCGAAGACGGCGACCGGGTGACCGCTCGCCGTGTACTTGCCGCTCACCACGAGGGCGTTGGACATGCCCCGCTTTGCGGAGGTCAGAGCGGTGGTGGCGGCGGTCTTGGAGGCACGGGCGGCGCTCGCGCCTGCCGCGCTGCCGGTGCGGTCGTAGACGAGCGGCTCCTGGGTGACCGAACCGGCGTCGGGCAGTGCCGCGCCCTGCGGGCTGTCGGGCTTCGAGGCGTACGGGAAGCTCTCGCCGTTGTGGACGGTGAGGACGGCCTCGGGGTCATTGCGTTCGCGGAAGGACTCCCAGACCGCGGTGCCCTGCTCCACGCCGTACTTGGACTGGGCGGCGAGCAGCGAGATGGCGTTGTTGACCTCGCCGCCGCCGCCGGAGCCGAACAGCGCGCCGATGACCGAGGCCAGCGCGACCATGTCGGTGACCTTGAAGTGCTCGATGGTGCCGGCGTTGGTGATGGCGTCCTTGTGGCCGGTCAGGACGTACTCGCCGGGGAAATAACGGCCGCTGTCGGAGGCGTCGATGTAGGCGTTGACTCCGGCAAGGTAGGCGTTGACGTCGTCGAGGGCCTGCTTGCCGCGGTCGCCGGCGCCGGCCACCGCGCGGTCGATCTGGGCCTGGAGATCGGCCTCGGTGTACGGTGCATTGCGCCAGAACTCCTGCTCAAGGCCCTGGTTGGCGGCCGCGCCGCCGGCGAAGGAGGTCAGCTGGCCGCGTCCGACGTGGCGGAAGACGTCCATCAGCCACAACCGGTCCTCGGCCGCCGCGTATCCCGCGCCGAACTCGGTGCCGTAGCGAGTGGTGCCGGTGATGTGCGGCACACCGGACTTCTTGTCGCGGACGATCGTCACGTCACCGCGGCCCGCGGGCTTCTCGGAGGAGGCGACCTGATCGGACGGGACGCCGAACGACGCGTCGTTGAAAAAGTTGTTGATCTTCGCGTCCGTGAGCGTGGAGTAGCCGGTGGCCAGGTTGGCGTACGGGCCGAGTTGGTCCTCGGCGTGGCTCGGCTGGGTGCCGAAGGCCTGGTTGAGGAGGATCTGGGCGAGGGTGGCATTGCCGTTCTCGCCCGGTGGAAGGATGTCCGAACACTGACCGCCGCAGTAGTCGTTGGAGGCGGCCGCTTCGGCCGTACCCGCGGCGACCGGCGACAACAGACCGGCGATGAGCACGCATATCGACGCGGTCTTGAGGAACTTGGGGAACCTGCGAGGAGTTCTCAGTCTGTCGAGGGTGGTGCGTGGGGTGCGCCGTGGCATGGCAGCTCCTCCCGACGTTGGTGGGCGGGACGTTACCGCCGGTATCGCCGGGAGTGAATATGAACATGCGTCAACTTTTCGGAATGACAAGGGTCAAGTGGAGCTCTCGACGGCGACCGACGGCATGAGGGACAACCGAGAACCGTGGCTGATGGAGGTCATCGGAAAACGGATGGAGCCGAATCGCTTGTCGATACGTCTATTCGGCGGCGTCCGTGCGGACGTCGCCGAAGTGACCGAAGTACAGCTGCAGGTGTGACGGAGGTGCAGGGCGATGGCCGGTTTCCGGAGTCTGGCGAGACAGGTGCGCGACCCGCGGTGCGATCTGGCGCTACGCCGCTACTCGCTGCGCAAGTGCCTTGAGAAGTTCGCCCCGTACGGGCATCGGGCGACCTGGGACCATCTGTGCTCCGGGGCCGGGTTCGGTCCCGAGGACCGCTCCCCCGACCCAGTGCGGCTCGTGGCCGCACTGGAGGAACTGGAGGAGGCCCGTTCCGTCTGGCTCGCCTATGAGGCCGGGTTCACCGAGCGCCGCAAGCGGGAGAAGCACGACGGACTGCGCAGGCCGGGCAGTGTGGACGACTGGCACCGGCTGACCTGGGGCGGCTTCGGGGTCGCCTGGTGCGACGACCCGCAGGTCCACCCTCATGAGCCGCTGGCCGAGGTGCTGCGCCGGATCATCTCCGCACTGGAGCGCGAGCCGGGCTCGGTCTGCCCGGTGTGCACCGGCGAGCGCCTCGTCTGGATGTACGGCCTGACCCACGAACCCTCGTCGGGCCCGGTCTGCACGGACTGCGGCATCGTCGTTCCGGCTCCCGTTCTGACACCCGAGACGCTGACGGCGACCAGGCGCGTGCGCCTGCTGGTGTCGGCGTGACGACAGCCCTCGGGGCGCGGGGGTGCGCCGGTGCTGCCGCGCCCCCGTTGTCAGTGGAGTTCGGCACCGTCGGTGACCTGGTCCGGGTCCGGAGGGCCTGGTTCAGTACTGGCGTCCCAGCGCTGCCCCGCCCATGGGAGGACGGGGTCGTTCAGCAGCAGTTGTCGGCCGCTTCCCTCTGCTCCGGAGTGCGTGGCGCCCGCCTGGATCCCCGTTCCACCATCAGCCGCGACCCCGACTGCCGTACGCCGATGATGTCGTCCGGATTGGACAGCACACACGTCTCCAGCGACAGGCAGCCGCAGCCGATGCAGTCCGTGAGATGGTCACGGAGCCGGCTCAGCTGGCGGATGCGCTCGTCCAGTTCGGCACGCCAGGCCTCGGAGAGCCGGGCCCAGTCCGCACGGGTCGGAGTCCGCTCCTCGGGCAGTTCGGCGAGCGCCTCACGGATGGTGGCCAGCGGGATGCCGACGCGCTGGGCGGCGCGTACGAAGGCGACCCGGCGCAGTGTGTCGCGCTGGTAGCGGCGCTGGTTGCCCGCTGTACGGCGGCTGCTGATCAGACCCTTGGACTCGTAGAAGTGCAGGGCGGAGACGGCGGCGCCGCTGCGCGCGGACAACTGGCCTACGGTGAGCTCGTGGATGGTCTCGGGGATCTGGGGCACCCCGCAGAGCCTACCCACCACGTCACCTGACCGGTCCGTTGACAGGGAACCCGGACGGGACCATGCTAAGCAGTTGCTTAGGCAAGGGTGACTTAGTGACGCGAAAGGCCGGGAACATGGCAGAGCCGAGGACCTTCACGTCCGCCGACGACCTGAAGGCGGCGGTGGGCGAGCAACTGGGATACACCGACTGGGTGGAGATCGACCAGAAGCGGATCGACCTGTTCGCGGACGCCACGGGGGACCACCAGTGGATCCATGTGGACCCGGAGAAGGCGGCCGTCGGCCCCTTCGGGACCACCATCGCGCACGGCTACCTCACGCTGTCGCTGCTCCCGCTCTTCGGACCGCAGCTGATCATGGTCGAGGGCGTGCAGATGGGCGTCAACTACGGGACCAACAAGGTCCGTTTCCCCGCGCCGGTCCCCGTCGGCTCACGCCTGCGCGCGACCGCGACGATCAGCGGCGTGGAGGACGTGCAGGGCGGGGTCCAGATGGCCGTCGCCTTCACCGTGGAGCGCGAGGGCGGCGACAAGCCCGTGTGCGTGGCCGAGTCGGTCGCGCGCTACTACTTCTGAGCCCCTAGGGGCTGCTTTTCCGCACCCACCATCCGCAGGACGAGGTCGGCGTAGAGCGCGCCGACCTCGTCGGGGGTGCGGGGGCCGTCGATGTTGAACCAGCGGGCCACGTCGATGCACAGGGAAAGCACGGCGAGGGTGGTGGCCCATACGTCCAGCACGTCGAACTCGCCGGCCGCCACCCCGTCCTCGATGATCCCCCGCACCTCGGCGTCGCACTGCCGGCGCAGGGCGACGATCTCGGCCCGGGCGTCCGGTCCGAGGGCGTCCAGTTCGTACTGCACGACCCGCGCGGTGGTGCGCCGCCCGGCGTGCCAGCGCACGAAGGAGCTCACGGCGTCGCCGAGCCGCTCCGCGGCGCTGCCTTCACGCCGGGCCGCCGTACGCAGGATCTCGAGCGCCTTCTCGTGACCGATCCGGCTGATGCGGTGCAGCAGCTCTTCCTTGGTCTTGTAGTGGATGTAGAGCGCGGCCGGGCTCATACCGGCGCGGCCCGCGATGTCGCGCGTCGTGGTGGCGTGATAGCCGCGCTCGGCGAAGGCCTCGACCGCGGCGACCAGCAGCCGCCGGGCCGCGTCGGGGGTCACCTCGACCCACGGCTCCATCTCGCCGCCGGCCGTCTCCTCCGCCGTAGTCATCGCTCGCCCCTTCCACTGGCAGGACGAACACCATACCGCCGAAGGTGAGCGGGCGCTTAGCGTGCCCGCTCACGGCGTGGGAAACATCCCTCAGAGTTTCTCGAAGGGGCTGTACACCCTGTGGGCCGTCTCCTGCCGGTCACGGACCACCTTGGCCAGGGTGAAGGCGGAGGTCACGAGATAGAGCACCGCCACACCGAGGAAGGCCCGGACCCAGGCGTCGGCGTGCAGCTGGTAGATCCCGATGGCGGTGGCGACCATGGCGACGGCGAACGACGCCACCGCCTGGCCGTAGAAGGCGGCTGTGCTCAGTGGCTTGACCGGTATGTCACTCATGCGGACCAGGGTGGCCGGATGTGGCCGGTGCCACATCCGGCAGGATACTCAGACAGCTACTCAGAACGCCGAAACGCCCGTCAGCGCCCGCCCGATGACCAGCTTCTGGATCTGGCTCGTGCCTTCGTAGAGGGTCATCACACGGGCGTCGCGCAGGAGTTTGCCCGCCGGGTACTCGTCGATGTAGCCATAGCCCCCGAAGACCTGGAGCGCGTTGTTCGCCGCGCGCACGGCCGCCTCGGAGGCGAAGAGCTTGGCCTTGGAGGACTCGACGGCGAAAGGCTGGCCGCGGTCGATCAGATCGGCGACCCGCCAGGTCAGCAGCCGCGCCGCGTCCACATCGACGGCGATGTCGCTGATCAGCTCCTGGACGAGTTGGTGGTGGGCGATGGTCCTGCCGAACTGCTCTCGTTCGGTGGAGTACCGGACCGCCGCCTCCAGGGCGGCCCTGGCTATGCCGACACAGCCCGCCGCGACCGACATGCGCCCCTTCGCGAGGGCCGACATGGCGACGGAGAAGCCCTTGCCCTCGGCACCCAGCATCGCCGAGGCCGGCACGCGGACGTCCTCGAGGACCAGCTCGGCGGTGGCCTGGCCGCGCAGGCCGAGCTTGCCGTGGATGGTGCGGCGGCTGAAGCCCGGAGCGTCCGTGGGCACCAGGAAGGCGGAGACGCCCTTGTGGCCCGGGGCGTCCGTGGAGCGGGCGAACAGGAGCACGACATCGGCCCAGGTGCCGTTCGTGATGAACATCTTGGTGCCGTTGATCACGTAGTCGTCGCCGTCGCGGACGGCCCGGGTGGTGAGGTTGCCCGCGTCGGAACCGGTGCCCGGCTCGGTGAGCCCGAAGCAGCCGACGTACTCGCCGGAGGTGAGCCCCGGCAGCCACCGCCGCTTCTGCTCTTCGCTCCCCCAGGCGGCGACGGTCTTGGCGACGAGCCCCAGCGAGACGGACACGATCCCGCGCACGGACGAGTCGCCGCGGCCCAGCTCCTCGGTCACCAGGCAGTAGGCGAGGTGGTCGCCGCCCGAACCGCCGTACTCCTCGTCGATGGTCAGCCCGAGGAACCCGACCTCGCCCAGCTTCTTGACGATCGACCGGTCGACCTCCTCGGCCCGGTCCCAGTCGACGACGTGCGGGGTGATCTCACGGTCCACGAAGTCCTCAGCCAGCCGCCGGACGGCGACCTGCTCCTCGTTGAGCTCCAGGTTCACGACGCGTCACCCCAGGGAAGTCGGGAAGGTCTTTGAAATCCGCACATTTAAATTAGCACTGCTAGTTTACGCCCGCAGCCCTACTATGAGCGCCATGGCCCGACCGCACAAGCCCCTCCTCAGCACCGACCGCATCGTCGACGCGGCACGGGCCCTGGTGGACGCGGAGGGCCTTCCTGCCGTCTCCACGCGCCGGCTCGCCGCCGAACTCGGGGTCAGCGGGCCCTCCCTCTACAACCACTTCCGCACCAAGGACCAGATCCTCGAGGCGGTGGCCGACTCGGTGAGCGCCCAGGTCGACCTGTCGATGTTCGAGGACGGCCGGGACTGGCGGACCGCGCTGCACGACTGGGCCGTCTCCTACCGGGAGGCGCTGCGCGACCACCCCCACATCGTGCCCGTGCTGGCCGGCGGGCCGGGCCGCCGCCCGGCCGCGCTCCGTCTCGCCGACGCCGTCTACGGTGCGATGGTCGACGCGGGCTGGCCGCCCCCGCAGGCCACGTCCATCGGCGCGCTCATGCGCTACTTCGTCATGGGCTCCGCGCTCGGCTCGTTCGCGGGCGGCTTCGTCGACGACGAGTCGGCGTACGACCCGGCTGACTACCCCCACCTCGGCCAGGCCCACCTTCTCGCCGAAAAGCAGGAGAAGATCGACGACCGGGCCTTCGAGACCGGGCTCACGGCGCTGCTGGACGGGCTGGAGCGGCAGTACGAGCAGGTGGGACGCCCCGCGTAGGACGACCCGGCATCCTTCGGCGGGCGCCGAAGTGTCCGTACCCCATGCTGGAGGCATGACGAGCCGGAAGGAAGCGGGGGCGGCGGGTCTGGCCCGACTCGCCGGGCTGATCGCCGACGAGACGCGGGCCGGCTGCCTGCTCGCGCTGCTCGACGGACGGGCGTGGACCGCGGGTGAACTGGCACGGCACACAGGTGTCGCGCCGTCCACACTCAGCGAGCATCTGGGCAAGCTCGTCGCGGGCGGACTGCTCGCCGAGGAGCGGCAGGGCCGGCACAGGTACGTCCGGCTCGCCGATGCCCGGATCGCCCAGCTGGTCGAGGACCTGACGGCCCAGGTCGCCCCGGACTCCGCGGCCCTGCGTCCCCGCACGCTGGGTGAGGCGAGCGCCGGTTCCGCGATGGCCAGGGGCCGCACCTGCTACGACCATCTCGCCGGGCGGCTGGGCATCGCCGTCACCGACGCACTGACCGAGCACGGGCTGCTCCACCAGGACACGGGGTTCGCGCTCACGGACGCGGGGCTGCGGTGGTTCGATGCCGCCGGGATCGGCCTCGACCGCCGGGGCCGCCGGCCGCTGGCCCGTGCCTGTCTCGACTGGACCGAGCGCCGCCCCCATCTCGCGGGTGTCGCGGGCGCTGCCCTGTGCCGGCACGCCCTGGCCGCCGGCTGGTGCGTGCGCATCGGCTCGGAGCGGGCCGTGAAGGTGACGGAGACGGGTGAGCGGGCGCTTTCGGAACTGCTGGGGATCGAGGCCGCGGCGCTGCGCTGAACGCCGACGTGCCGTCCAAAATCCGCGAGTAATGCCGTCCCTGCCCTCCTAGCCTCTGGAGCATGATGAACATCTCCCCCTCCCGTCTGGCCGCCGGAGCTGCCACGGTCAGCGTCGTGCTCTGGGCCTCCGCCTTCGTCTCGATCCGCAGCGCGGGTGCCGTCTACGCACCGGGTGCCCTGGCACTCGGGCGGCTGCTCGCCGGGGCGCTCACGCTCGGGATCATGTGCGCCGTACGACGGGAGGGGCTGCCGTCGCGTGCCGCCTGGCGTGGCATCGCGATATCCGGCCTGCTGTGGTTCGGGTTCTACATGGTCACCCTCAACTGGGGCGAGCGGCAGGTGGACGCCGGCACCGCGGCGCTGGTCGTCAACATCGGCCCGATCCTGATCGCGCTGCTGAGTGCGCGGCTGCTCGGCGACGTCATGCCGCCGCGGCTGCTGGCGGGGATGGCGGTGTCCTTCGCGGGTGCGGTGACCGTGGGCCTTTCCATGTCGGGGGAGGGCGGCTCCTCGGTGCTCGGGGTGGTGCTGTGTGTGCTCGCGGCGATCGCGTACGCCGCCGGTGTCGTCTCGCAGAAGCCGGCGCTGGGCGCGGCGAGCCCGCTGCAGGTGACGACGTTCGGGTGCCTGGTCGGAGCGGTGGCCTGTCTGCCGTTCGCCGGGCAACTGGTCCACGACGCGGCCGACGCCCCGCTCTCCGCGACCCTCAACATGGTCTACCTGGGCGTCTTTCCGACCGCGCTCGCCTTCACGACCTGGGCGTACGCCCTGGCCCGTACGACCGCGAGCCGTATGGGCGCGACGACGTACGCCGTGCCAGCGCTGGTCGTTCTGATGTCCTGGCTGTTCCTCGGCGAGGTGCCGGGCCTGCTGACGCTCGGGGGTGGCGTGCTGTGCCTGGCCGGCGTGGGGGTCTCGCGGTCGCGTCCGCGCGTCTCGCCCCCGGGCGGGCCTGTCGTGCCGTCCGCGCCCCGGCGTGAGCCCACGCTGGACTGACCGCCCGGGGGTCCGCCGCCCGGGACCGCCGATCGCCGACGGCCTCGCCTCTGCACCCGGACAGTCCCGTACACCGGCGGGTCCCCGCCAGGGACACGCCGACAGAACACCACCCGGCGCCCCGCCAAGGACACACGGTGTCAGAACACCACCCGGCGGTCCCCGCCAGGCACACACCAGTCAAAAGACCACCCGGCGTCCACGCCAGGGGCGCACGGATCAGAAGACCACCAGTGCCCGTCCTCCCCGGCCGCCCACCATGTTCTCGAAGGCGCCCGGGATGTCCTCCAGCCCGATCCGTTCCGTCACCAGCGCGCCCAGGTCCAGGCGTCCGGCCCGTACGTGTTCCGCCAGGACCGGCAGGTCCTCGGCCGGGTTCGCGTTGCCGTAGACGCAGCCCGACAGCGTGCGGCCCCAGTGGAAGATCTCCAGGGCGTTGAAGGTGACCTGCTCGTCCTTGCCCCCGATGCCGACGACCGTCGTACGGCCGCCGCGGCGCGTGGAGTCCCAGGCCGCGCGAATGCTGACCGCGCGGCCCACGCATTCCACGGCGACGTCGACGCCCTGCTTGTCCGTCAGACCGCGGATCTCGCGGGGCGTGGTGTCGGAGGCGAGCAGGAAGTCGGTCGCGCCCGCCTGCCGTGCCAGGTGCTCCTTCTCGGGGGAGACGTCCACCGCGATGATCCGTGCCGCGCCCGCGATCCGTGCCGACTGGAGGGTCGCGAGGCCCACTCCTCCGGCGCCGAAGACCGCCACCGTCTCCCCCGGCCTGACCTTCGCCGCGTGGTGCACGGCACCATAGCCCGTGAGCACGGCGCAGCCCAGCAGGGCCGCGTCGGTCAGCGGCACCCCGCCGGGCAGCGGCAGCACACAGGACGCCGCCACCACCGTCTCCTGCGCGAACGCGGCCACGTTCAGACCGGGATGCAGGTCCGTGCCGTCGTCCCGGCGGCGGGCGTGGACGTCCCCCGAGCCGGTCAGCGCGTTCGCGCACAGCCACACCTCCCCCAGCGCGCAGGCAGGGCAGGCACCGCAGGACGGCGCCCAGTTGAGGACGACGTCGTCGCCCGGCGCGACATGGGTGACGCCCTCGCCCACGGAGACCACCGTCCCCGCGCCCTCGTGGCCGAGCACGGCGGGCACCGGCACCCGCATGGTGCCGTTGGACAGGGACAGATCGGAGTGGCAGACCCCGGCGGCGGCCAGCCGGACGCGGACCCGGCCGGGACCGGGCTCCGGAAGCTCGATCTCGGTGACCTCCAGCGGGGCACCGACGGCGGGCAGGACAGCGGCTCGGACCATCTGGCTCAGCGCTCCTGGAACTGGAGGGACTTGGTCTGGAGGTACTCCGCGAGCCCGTGCGCGCCCAGCTCGCGGCCCACCCCGGACTGCTTGTAACCGCCGAAGGGGGCAAGGGGGTTGAAGCGTCCGCCGTTGATGTCGACCTGTCCGGTATCCAGCCCGCGGGCGAAGGCGGCGGCCTCCGCGTCGTCGCCCGCCCAGACGGCTCCGGCCAGTCCGTAGACCGTGCCGTTGGCGATGCGCAGGGCGTCCTCCTCGTCCTCGTAGCGCAGGAGAGAGAGCACCGGGCCGAAGATCTCCTCCTGCGCGATCACCATGTCCGGGCTCACATCGGCGAAGACCGTGGGCGGTACGAAGTAGCCGTGCTCGTACGGGGACCCGGTGCCGCCCGCGACCAGACGCGCGCCCTCGGCCACGCCCTTGTCGATGTAACCCCGCACCCGCGCCTGCTGCTTGGCGTTCACGAGCGGGCCGATGCGGTCGCCGTACTTGGCCGCGGCCGCGGCGGCGAGTTCCACCGCCTCCTCGTACTGCTCCCGGTGGACCAGCATCCGCGTCCACGCGCTGCACGTCTGCCCGGAGTTGGACATGACGTTGGCGACGCCGACGTTGACGGCCCTGGCGAGGTCCGCGCTCGGCAGGATGACGTTCGCGGACTTGCCGCCCAGCTCGAGGGCGACCTTCTTGACGGCCGCTCCCGCCGTCGCGCCGATCTGCCGGCCCACGGCCGTGGATCCGGTGAAGGAGACCAGATCGACGCCCTCGTGCGCGGCGAGCGCCTGGCCGGCCACCGGGCCGAGGCCGGTGACGAGGTTGAACACCCCGGCCGGCACGCCCGCCTCGTGCACCGCCTCCGCGAACAGCTGGGCGGTCAGCGGGGTGTCCTCGGCCGGCTTGAGGACGACCGTGCAGCCCGCCGCCAGGGCCGGGGCGGCCTTGGCGACGATCTGGTGGAGCGGATAGTTCCAGGGCGTGATCGCACCGACGACCCCGACCGGCTCGTGATGGACGGTGGAGTTGCCGACCTTCTCCTCGAAGGAGTGCGTCGCGGCGATCTCGGCGAAGGAACCGGCGACCGCGATGGGCAGGCCCACATGAACGCTCTGCGAGAACGGCAGCGGTGAGCCGAGCTCGGCCGTGACGGTCTCGGCGATCTCGTCCTTACGGGCCACGAGGACGTCCCGCAGGGCCGCGAGCCGGGCGGCGCGGTCGGCGGGCGCGGTGACGGCCCAGGCGGGAAGGGCGGCCCTGGCGGCGCGTACGGCGGCGTCGACGTCCTCGCCGGTGCCTGCGGGTACGTGCCCGATGACCTGCTCGTCGACCGGGTTGACGACCGCGATGGCGTCGGTTCCGACGGCAGGGCGCCAGTCGCCGTCGATGTACATGCCGTCATGTGCCTTCATCGTCTTCCTCCCTGGCCGGGGTGCGTCGTCCGCGGCCCCAAACTAGCGCTGTTAGTTTTGCTGCGCCAGGGGCTCCGGGGCGCTCGGCGCGGGACCCGCTCGCGGCCGGTCGGTTCCCCACCCGGGCGGCGGCCGACGGTCGGCGCGCCCGCGCCCCACGGCGGGCATGGGCGCACATTCCGGGTCAGCGCGGTGCGGGGAGCGGCGCGAGTTCGACGGGGACGCCGTTGAGCACCGCGTTGCCCGACAGCGGGTCGAGCAGGCTGCCGTCGAGAAGCTGGTTGACGTTGACACCGGGGTCCAGCGCGGCGTGGCTCATCCGGGTTCCGGGCCGGTCGTGGCCCCAGCCGTGCGGAAGGCTGACGACTCCGCGCCGGATGCCGTCGGTGACCTCGACGGGCGCGGTCACCGCTCCTCCTGCGCCCTTGACCCGTACCTGCGCGCCGTCCGCGAGCCCGAGCCGCTCGGCGTCCTCCGGGTGGATGTGCAGGGTGCAGCGGTTGGAACCGCCGGTGAGGGCAGGGACGTTGTGCAGCCAGCTGTTGTTGGACCGCAGATGGCGCCGGCCGACCAGCACGAGTGAGCCGGCGCGTTCGCTCAGGGTCTGCCGTAGGCGGGGCAGGTCGGCCGCGATGGGCTCCGGCAGCAGTTCCACCGTGCCGCTCGGGGTCTTCAGCGGCTGCGGCAGCCGGGGTTCGAGCGGTCCGAGGTCGATCCCGTGCGGATGGGCGAGCAGTGTGCGCAGGCTGAGTCCGTCGGGCCGGGCACCGAAGCCGTCGCCGTACGGGCCGAGGCGCAGCATCATGTCCAGCCGCCGCTCGGGGCCGGTCTCACCGGTGAGCTGCCCGGCCAGTTCGCGCGGGTCGCGGCCGTGGACGGGCGCGTGGGGCTCGGTCACCGCCTTGCCGAGAGTCTGCTCGATGACCAGGGTGTCCACGGCGGCCGGGTCGGCGCCGTGCATGCCGGTGGCGGCCAGGACGAGCCGCGCGAGGATCTCGGTCTCCGCCATACGGCCCGCCTCCAGAGGCACGGCGGCACGGGTGTAGCGGACCTGGTTGCGCACGGCGAGGGTGTTGAAGGCGAAGTCGAAGTGCGGCGCCTGGGACGGCGGGGGCGGCGGCAGGACGACATACGCGTGGCGCGAGGTCTCGTTGAGGTACGGGTCGACGCTGACCATGAAGTCGAGCGAGCCGAGTGCCTTGTCGAGCCGGTCGCCGTCCGGGGCGGAGAGCACGGGGTTGGCGGCGACGGCGATGACGGCGCGGACGGGGCTGCCCTCGTCTGTGGCGGTGTCGATCTCCTCGGCGAGCGCGGAGATGGGCAACTCGCCCTTGGCCTCGGGGTGCCGGCTCACCCTCGAGTGCCAGCGCCCGAGCGCGAAGCCGCGCCCCGGCCCGGCCGGCCGGGGCGTCCTGTCGGTCGCCGACAGCGGGAAGAGGGCGCCGCCAGGCCGGTCGAGATTGCCGGTGAGGATGTTGAGCACGTCGACAAGCCAGCTGGCGAGGGTGCCGTGCGGGACGGTGCAGCTGCCGATGCGGCCGTAGACCGCGGCGGTGGGCGCGGCCGCGAGCTCGCGGGCGAGGGCGCGGATGGTGTCCGCCTCGACGTCGCACGCCCCGGCGGCGGCTTCGGGCGTGAAGTCCGCGACGACGGCGGCCACTTCGTCGAGGCCGGTGACATACGGCGCGAGGTTGCCCAGGTCCACCAGGTCCTCCTCGAAGAGGACGTTGGCCATCGCCGCAAGGAGCAGGGCGTCGGTGCCGGGGCGGACGGCGACGTGCCGGTCGGCGAGCCGGGCCGTGCGGGTGCGGCGCGGGTCGATCACGGTCAGGGTGCCGCCGCGGCTCTTGAGGGCCTTGAGCTTGCCGGGGAAGTCCGCGGCGGTGCACAGACTCCCATTCGACTCCAGGGGGTTGGCGCCGATCAGCAGCAGATGGTCCGTACGGTCGAGGTCGGGTACGGGAATGGCGTTCGCGTCCCCGTAGAGGAGCCCGCTGGAGACGTGCTTGGGCATCTGGTCCAGCGTGGAGGCCGTGAAGAGGCTGTGAGTGCGCAGACCGGCGAGCAGGACCGTCGGGTAGAGCGCGCCGGCCATGGTGTGCACATTGGGGTTGCCGAGCACGACGCCGACGGCGTGCGGCCCGTACTGCTCCACGACGGGCCGCAGTCCGGCGGCGACGGCGTCGAACGCCTCGTCCCAGGTGGCCTCGCGCAGTTCGCCGTCCCGGCGCACGAGGGGGGTGCGCAGTCGGTCGGGATCGGAGTCGGCGGCACCGAAGGAGGCGCCCTTCGGACAGACGAACCCCTTGCTGAACACATCGTCCCGGTCTCCGCGGGCGCCGGTGACACGGGTGCCCTCGATGGTCAGCGTCAGCCCGCAGGTGGCCTCGCACAGGGGACAGATACGCAGGGCGGTTCGGGACACGGGTCCTCCCGGAGGGACGGCGGCAGCGGTGACGCACGAACGGAGCCGAGCATACCGACCGGTATGAACGGAGGGGAGGGGCCGGCGGGCATACGTCCCGCTCATGTGCGGCACGCAGGGGCGGGCTAGTCGAGCGCCTTCTCCAGATAGGCCCGCAGCAGTCCCCGCGTCTCCTCGATGATTCTGTCGTCGCCCTCGGGGGACATCCGGAACGCCAGGTGGACCAAGGTGTCGGCGGTCTCCACCGCTATCAGGAACGTGAGGCGCAGGTCCTCGTCCGGTTCGCGGTCGAGGTAGGCCGACAGCAGGTCCGTCAGGCGGTCGGCGACACGGTGATTGGGCCCGCTGTAGCGGGCACCGACCGGTATCTGGTTGCCGAAGTCGACGAGGGAGAAGCCGGGCGCCGTGCGCTTCATGTCCAGGTACTCGTCCAGCACCGCGTCCATCGCCCCGCGCCAGCCGCCCTCGTCACCCGAGGCCGCGAGGCGGCGGGTGACGCGCTCGGTGTAGCGCTCCAGGTTGCGCTCCGCGAGGGCGTCGGCCATCGCCCGCTTGTTGCCGAAGAAGCGATACACGGAGCCGATGGGCACGCCGGCGCGCAGGGCCACGGCGCGGGTGCTCAGGTCGTCGTATCCGACCTCGTCGAGAAGGTCGGCACAGGCGTCGAGGATCCTGGTCAGTCGTTCGGCGCTACGGCGCTGGACGGGCGCGCGGCGCAGCGATCTCGCTTGGGACACGGGCTTCATAATGCCTTTCCGCCGAGGGCCGGTGAACCTCGCCCGTCAGTACGGAAAACGATGGCCGAAGCACTCATCGACTTCCCGCGGCGCTCACCTCGGGTCCTTCGGGCCCGCCGCTCCATCCTGACTTCCCGCTCCTCACGTCCCCGCCTTGCCGTCCGGGCTCGTACCCGCGTTGCCGTCGGGGCTCGTACCCGCTCCGGCTTCCGACGCCGTGATGTCCGCGGTGCTCTCCACGGGCTTTCCGTGCACCGCCCACACGGTCTGGTCGTCCGCGTACAGGCGGGCCGTGACGTGATGCGTACCGCGCGGGACCAGTGCGCCGCTGAGGTGGTAGTCAGGAGACCGCAGCCGGGTGAGCGGGTGGCCGTCCAGGTAGAGCCGCGCGACGCCGTGGCCGGCCACCGCCACCGGGTGCGCACCAGCGGGCGAGAAGCGGAAGTTGCGGACGGTCAGTCGCACGTCCCAGTCGTCACCGGAGTCCGGCTGCACCTCCAGCGCGATCTGCGGTGCGTCCTTCTCGTCGACTTCACGGTAGTGCCGCCCTTCCTCGTCCGTGCCGTCCAGCACCTTGCCCACTGGCGAGGCCGCCACCTCGCCCTTCCGCTCGTGCGCGTCGCCGGAGCCGCAGCCGGCCGAACCACCGAGTAGGGCACCCACCGCGAGCGCGGCGAGCACTCCGCGCGTCCACGACATGGCCGGGAGCGTATTGCACGCGCAGGACGGCCGGATCCCCCGCAAGGCTGGTTCTCCCGGCTTTCCGCGCCGTCGGTCCGGGGCAGGAGAAGGGCCGCTCTGGAGGCCGGGGGGCCAACCTCAACTCCCCCTTGCGAACCAAGGACCCGAATCCTACGGTGATACATAGGAATCAGCGACAAGGGAGCCGTGATGAACGGGGACGCGAGGAAGATCGCGGAGGGACTGACCTATCTCTCCGGTTTCGGCAACGAGCACAGCTCGGAGGCGCTCCCGGGTGCGCTGCCCGAGGGCCACAACTCGCCGCAGCGCGCGCCACTGGGGCTGTACGCGGAGCAGCTGAGCGGTACCGCGTTCACCGAGCCGAGGGCCCACAACCGGCGCTCGTGGCTGTATCGCATCCGCCCTTCGGCCGCCCACCCCACCTTCACCCGCACCGACAACGGCGCGATCCGGTCGGCCCCCTTCACCGAGACGGTGCCCGACCCCAACCGGCTGCGCTGGAATCCGCTGCCCGAACCTCCGGCCGGGACCGACTTCCTTCAGGGACTGTGGACCCTGGGCGGCAACGGCGACGCCACCCAGCGCACCGGCATGGCCGTGCACCTGTACCACGCCAACGCCTCCATGGACCGTGTCTTCAGCAATGCGGACGGCGAGCTGCTGATCGTCCCGGAGCGTGGCGGCCTGCTGCTGCACACGGAGTTCGGCATGCTCCGCGTGGAACCCGCGGAGGTGGCGCTCATCCCGCGCGGTGTCCGCTTCCGCGTGGAACTGCTGGACGCCGCGCCCGACGGCGGGCAGAGCCCGGCCGTACGCGGTTACGTCTGCGAGAACTACGGTGCCCCCTTCCGCCTCCCCGATCTCGGCCCGATCGGCGCCAACGGGCTGGCGAACGCCCGGGACTTCCGGGCGCCGGTCGCCGCTTACGAGGACGTCGAGGGCCCGGTGGAGGTGGTGAACAAGTTCTGCGGCAACCTCTGGACGGCGACGTACGACCACTCGCCGCTCGACGTCGTCGCCTGGCACGGGAACCATGTGCCGTACGTCTATGACCTTCGGCGTTTCAATGTGATCGGCACCATCAGCTACGACCACCCGGATCCGTCGATCTTCACGGTGCTCACATCGCCGAGCGACACCCCGGGACTCGCGGGCGTCGACTTCGTGGTCTTCGCGCCGCGCTGGCTGGTCGGCGAGGACACCTTCCGGCCGCCGTACTTCCATCGGAACGTGATGAGCGAGTACATGGGCCTCGTCGAAGGTGCCTACGACGCCAAGGCGGAGGGCTTCGTGCCGGGCGGTGGTTCGCTGCACAACATGATGTCGGCGCACGGCCCCGACCAGGAGACGTTCGACCGGGCCAGTGCGGCCGAGCTGGCGCCCCAGAAGATCGACGACGGGCTGGCGTTCATGTTCGAGACCCGCTGGCCGCTGACCCTGACGCCGCACGCCGCACACGCCGAACACCTGCAGCGCGGCTACGACGGGGTGTGGCAGGGCCTCCAGCGCCACTTCCGCCCGTTGCACTGAGCGCCGACGACCGGTACGGATAGCCCGTGACCTCCTTCGCCCCGGATTCGATCGTCCTGAACCGCAAGCTGCCGCTCTGGTATCAGGTGTCGCAGTCGTTGCGCGCCTCGATACTCGGCCGCTCGGCGCAGGATCCGCTGCGCCTGCCCACCGAGGAGCAGTTGGCGGGGCACTACGGGGTGAGCGTGCTGACCATGCGCCAGGCGCTCAAGGAGCTGGAGGTCGAGGGGCTGATCACCCGCCACCGCCGACGCGGCACGTTCATCGAGCCGAGCGCGCAACGGGGTGCCCCGGTGCGGCTGCTGGGCTCGGTGGACGCGATCGTGGCCCAGCAGTCCGGTATGACGACCGAGCTGCTGGACCACGGCAGAAAGCCGGTGCCCGCCGAACTCGCCGAGCACTTCCCGGATCTCGCCGAGGTGGCGACGTACCACCGGCTGCGCAGCGACGAGAAGAGCGGTGAGCCGACCAACCACGCCCGCAACTACGTCCGCCCCGAACTGGCCGAGCGCATCGACCACGCGGACCTGGTGCGGTGGCCGATGACCAAGGTGCTGCGGGACGTGGTCGGCGCGGACATCAGTCGCATCACGGACACCGTGGAGGCACGGCTGGCCGACCCGGAGACGGCCCGACTGCTCGAAGTGCCGCTGCTCAGCCCGATCCTGCACTACACAGGCGTCACGTACGACGCCGGGGGACAGCCGCTCGATGTGGCGGTGATCCACTACCGGGGCGACCGCTTCTCCTTCACGGTCACCCTCGAGGCCACCTGAGCACGTCGTACGATGCCCAGCGTGACGCACGACGACGCTCCGCTGCTCGCGGACCTCATGCCGTGGTCCGTCGCACCCCTGCGGCCGGGCCGCGCCTGGCCGGCGGCACCCGACGCGGCCTCGCTCAAGGCACGCTGGGACGCCTTCACGAAGGCCGAAGGGCCGGACCGGGAGGCGCTGTTCGAGCCGACACGTTCACGCACGCCGTACTCCGCGGTCGGACAGCTTCCGGGCCGGTCCGGCGGCACGGAGAAGCTGATGCGCGCCTCGGGCCCCTGCCCGGAGCCCGTACGCGTGCTGTGCGCCCCGTTCGACGAGCAGTGGCTGATCCCCGACCACCGGCTGATCGACGTGGCGCGGCCGGAGTTGTGGCGTGTCGCGGACGAGCAGCAGGTCTTCACGGTGGAGACGGCCCCGGCGCCCGACTCCCCCGGCCCCCTGCTGCTGGCCTCCTCGTTGCTTCCCCTACTGCGCGCCGGACGCATCCGCCCGCTGTACCGCCGCCCCGGCGGTGCCGAACCCAATCTGGCACCGGGCCTGCTGGAGCATCTGACCGCCAGGCTGGGCCTGTCCCCAGCACCCGTCGACGTCCTCGCCTGGAGCGTGGCGGCGGTACGCCCGGGGCCCGACGGCCTGGCCGTCCCGCTCACCGAGGACCCCGCGCTCTGGACCCACGGCGTCGAACTGGGCCACCGCATGCTCTGGCTGATGCGGCGCGACGGCGAACGCCCCAAACTCCCCGGCGGGCGCCGCCCCTACGTCCGGGCACCGCTGCCCGCACGCCCCCTCGCGCTCCACTACGACCGTGACGAGGAGACCCTCCGCCTCGACGAGGGCCGTATCTCCCCGGTGCCCCCGGAGGCCTGGGACTTCGAGGTGAGCGGAGTCCGCGTCCTGGAGCAGTGGTTCACCGCGAGGACCGCGGGGGCCGCACCCGGCACCCTGGAGGCGATCCGCTCGGCGACGTGGCCCCAGACCTGGACGTCGGAGCTCCTGGAGCTGATCACGGTCCTGGCGCTCCTCGCGGAACTGCGTCCGCAGTGGGCGGAGTTGGAGGTGACCGCCGCTCTCACGGCAGCCGAACTGCGCACGGCGGGGGTACTGCCGGTGACAGCGGCGGCACGGCGCCCGGCCTCGGTGCTCGACCACCACGAGGAAGGCCCCGAGGGTCAGTTCGCGCTGATCTAGCCCTTGGGCGCGAACCCCTCGAGCATCCGACCGAGCGTGCGCTCGAAGGCCGCCTCCAGATCGACCGGGCCCGGAGCCTCGGAGAAGGCGGCGGCGATTCTCGGGTAGGCGCCCGTGGCGATCCGGCTCCCGAGGTAGGCCGTCCGAGCCGCGTTCTCCTGCTCCTCCGACCAGGGCAGGGACCGGGCACGCTCGGCAGTGGCCAGTTCGTTGGCGACGTACATGGTCACCACGCTGTTGAGCATCGCGATGAGCTCCATCTTCGTGCCGGCGGGCGCCTCCAGCGGGTCGAGGCAGGCCAGGCAGTGCTCGACATAGCGCAGGGCGTTCGGGCTGAAGCCGTAGATCCCCGACATCAGGCGCGGCAGCCAGGGGTGGCGGCGCATGAGGTCGCGGGTCTGGTGGGCGACCCGGAGCATGTCGGCACGCCAGTCACCGGAGGGCTCCCACAGCTCGTGTTCACCGCTGACGGCGTCGACCATCAGCTCGTACAGATCCTCCTTGCGGGGAACGTAGTTGTACAGCGACATGGTGCCGCAGCCCAGCTCGGCCGCCACATGCCGCATCGAGACCGCGTCCAGCCCCCCGGCGTCGGCGATCCGCACCGCGGCCGCCGCGATGTCGGCTCGGCGGTAGGCCGGTCTCGGCCCCCGGCCCGCACGCTCGGGACGCGACCAGATCACTTCGGGTTCGGCCGCTCGGCCCGCCATCGGTCATCACCTCGGCCTCCATCCTAGTTACGTACACCGTACGTAGTGCGCTATGGTCCCGCCATGACTACTACGTACGCTGTACTTAGTGAGGGGCTGGAGAAGCGGTTCGGGACCGTCCATGCCGTCCGGGGGCTGGATCTGGCGGTGGCTCGGGGCACGGTCTGCGGGCTGCTCGGGCCGAACGGCGCGGGCAAGACCACGGCCGTACGGCTGCTCACCACGCTGCTGCGGCCGGACGCCGGCTCGGCGCGGATCGCGGGCCACGATCTGGTGCGTGAGCCCGAGGCCGTGCGCCGCGGGATCGGTGTCACCGGGCAGTACGCATCGGTCGACGGCGACCTGACCGGGCGCCAGAACCTGCGGCTGTTCGCACGGCTGCACAGGGTCCGGGACCCGGCGGGACGCGCGGGTGAGCTTCTGGACCGCTTCGGTCTGGCCGAGGCCGCGGACCGGCCCGTGTCCACCTACTCGGGCGGCATGCGGCGCCGTCTGGACCTCGCGGCGAGCCTGATCCGCCGACCCGAGGTGCTGTTCCTGGACGAGCCCACCACCGGGCTCGACCCGGCAAGCCGCAACCGGATCTGGGAGGCCGTGCACGCCCTCAAACAGCAGGGCACCACGGTGCTGCTGACCACGCAGTACCTGGAGGAAGCCGATCGGCTCGCCGACGACATCGCCGTCGTCGACCGGGGCCGGGTCGCCCACACGGGATCGCCGTCCCACCTCAAGGCGCTCATCGGCTCGCACGCGGAGGTCGTCGTCGCCCAGGCGGACGCGCTGGTGAAGGCGGCCGGCGTGCTCGACCGGCTCACCGGCGCCGAACCGACCTTCGACCACGACCGGAACGCCGTCGGTGCGGTCACCACCGACCCCACGCTCACCCTTCCCCGCCTCGTACGCGAACTGGACGCGGTCGGCGTGCCCTTGCTCGACGCGAGCCTGCGTCCCCCGACCCTCGACGAGGTCTTCCTGCGCCTGACCAGCGCCTCTGCGGACAGTGAGGAGCTCGCGGCATGACGACATGGGCGTACGACGGCACGGCGCTGCTCGGCCGTCAGCTCCGGCGGATCCGCAACAATCCGGGGCTCGCGATCCTCACTCAGACGATGCCGATCACCATGCTGCTGTTCTTCGGGTACGTGTTCGGCAGCGCGGTCGCGATGCCCGGCCGGGAGTACCGCAGCTTCCTGGTGCCGGGGCTGCTGGCGGCCACGGCGGCGGGCGGCATCATGACCGGCATGTTCCAGGCCGCCCAGGACTCGCACCGCGGCGTGATGGACCGCTTCCGAACGCTGCCGATCAGCCGGGCGGCCGTACCGCTCGGCCAGGCGGTGGCCGACCTTGTGGTCACCGCCGCGGGGACGGTCCCGTTGCTCCTGGTCGGCCTCGCGGTGGGCTGGCGGATCGAGGGGTCCGTGCCCCAGGCGCTGGGCGCCGTTGCGCTGTTGCTGCTGTTCCGGTTCGCGTGCACCTGGATCGGGATCCACCTGGGGCTGCTCAGCCGGAGCGAGGAGGCCGCCGGGCAGCTCGGCGGCGTCACCTTCGTGCTGCCGCTGCTGTCCAACGCCTACATCCCCACCGGGAACCTGCCTGGCTGGCTGCGCACGCTCGCCGAGTGGAACCCGATCAGCGCGGTGACCACCGCCCTGCGGGAGCTGTTCTCGGGCGGGCAGGCAGGTGCCCACGTCACGGCCGTCCCGGACGGAAGCGCCTGGCCGGTGGCCCACCCGGTGGCCGGGTCCCTTGCCTGGTGCGCGGTGCTGACCACGGTCTTCTGGCCGCTGGCTGTGCGCCGGTACACACGTCAGGAGCGCTGACCGCCTGCTGACAAAGGCGGCGGTCACGGGACATGATCCCCGGCATGGATCCACTTCCGCTGCCCCTGGAGGGCATCACCGTCGTCGCCGTCGAACAGGCCGTGGCCGCGCCCTTCGCCACCCGGCAGCTCGCCGATCTGGGTGCTCGGGTGATCAAGGTCGAGCGGGTCGACGGCGGCGACTTCGCCCGCGACTACGACACCGCCGCCCGGGGGCTCGCCTCGCACTTCGTGTGGTGCAACCGCGGCAAGGAGTCGATCGCACTGGATCTGAAGGATTCGCGGGGCCTTGCCGCGGTACGGAGGCTGATCGCGGGCGCGGACGTCTTCGTGCAGAACCTCGCCCACGGGGCCGCGGCCCGGCTCGGCCTGGACGCGGCCACCCTGTGCGCGGCACACCCGCGGCTGATCGCCGTGGACATCTCGGGCTACGGGGCGTCGGGGCCGTACGCGGACAAGCGTGCCTACGACATGCTCGTCCAGTGCGAGGCGGGCCTGGTGTCGGTCACCGGCACACCGGAGCAGCCGGTCAAGGCGGGTATCCCGGCGGCCGACATCGCGGCCGCCATGTACGCGTTCTCGGGGGTCCTCGCGGCGCTCGTCCGCCGGGGCACGACCGGGCGCGGCGGGCCGGTGGAGATCTCCATGCTGGAGGCGCTCGCCGAGTGGATGGGACATCCACTGCACCATGCGATGCACGGCGGCACTCCCCCGGCGCGCACGGGGCTGGCGCACGCCGTCATCGCCCCGTACGACGCCTATCCCACGGCGGACGGCGGGCGCGTGCTGCTGTCCGTGCAGAACGACCGGGAGTGGCGGCGGCTGGCCGAGCAGGTCATCGAGCGGCCGGAGCTCGGGACCGATCCCGCGTACGCGACGAACGCGGCGCGGGTCGCGCACAGGGAGGCCACGGACGCGCTGGTCGGCAAGGCGCTGGCCCCGCTCGGGGCGGACGAGGCCGTGGCCCGGCTGGAGTCCGCCGGCATCGCGTGCGCACGCCTCAGGGACCTGTGGGACGTCGCGGACCATCCGCAGTTGGCGGCCCGGGAGCGGTGGCGGGAGGTGGGGACGCCGGTCGGGCCGCTGAAAGCACTGCTGCCACCGATCACGCTGCCGGGCGGGAACGAGGCACGAATGGGGAATGTGCCCGCGCTCGGGGAGCACACCGAGACGCTGCTGCGTGCCGTGGGGATGACGGACGACGAGATCGCAGCACTGCGCCGGGACGGTGTGGCCGCCTGAGCGCGGGCCCTTGCCGGGCGCCCGCGTCGCGGGCGCCGTACGGTACGCCGGTGCTCAGCGCCCGCCGAAGAGCGAACGACGCAGCCGGCGCAGCGGCGCGAACAGCGAGACCTTGCTCACCCGCGCACCTCTGCCGGTACGGTCGTGCGCGGGCTCACGCGAGGTCAGTTCGCGCATCAGCGAGGTGGCCTCGGCCGTCTCACGCTGCGGGACGGCGGGGCCGGCCAGCACCGAGAGATGACGGTCGAGGCGCGAACTGGTCGCGCTGCTCCCGCACGTGATGGCAGGGACCCTCGCCCTGCTGCGCACTGTTATCTGATCCATGTCACTCCCCACCCGTACGAGTCCACCCGGCCCGGGCAGAGTAACCCTATCGCTCCCAGGTGGCACTCGTGTATCGCGGTCACAGGATTCACCTTCCCCATAAGGGGGTTGACGACTACTGTCCGAATCCGATGGATTGCAGGGCGAGTTGGACAATTGGCTGGCTGGTGGGCTGCGGTGAGCCTCCGTCGGGCTCGACGGTCACGGCGAGTGACGTCGCCGACCTGTTCAGACCGCTCGCGACCAAGGGCGTGTCGCCGTCGAACAGCCCCAGGGAGCGTGGTTGCTCATGGGGGCGCATCAGCCACAGTTGATGCACACGCCCGCCGGGCGGTGTACCGAGTCCGCGCAGGGTGACGACGGCGCGCCCCTCGGACGCGGAAGCAATCACTCCGATCCCTCGGCCCTGGGCGTCCCGGTCACTGGTCGCACGGGCGTCAGGAGCGGCTAGAACGTGGGCGATCTCACGCGCCTGGGCGCGCTCCGCGTCGAGTTTGTGCTGCGTCTGGGTGGCCTGGACGGCGAAGAGCGCGGCGACGACGAGGGCCGCCGCGGCCGTCGCGGTGGCGAGCGGGGCGAACAGGGGGCGCAGCCGGGGCGCACGGATGCGTGCGGGCGGCGGCGCGGTCCCCCAGACGTGCGGCGGCAGATGCGGCGCTCGGGCACGGGGCACGTCCGCCACGGGCGAGGGGTCCTGGGGGGTGTTCCGCACAGCGGTGAGGACACGGTCGCGCAGTCCGGGCGGGGCCAGGGCCGTCGTCGACCAGGCGAGGCGGACGGCGTCCTCGGACAGGGACCGCACCTCGGCGGCGCAGCGCTCGCAGCCCTGGAGGTGCTTCTCGAACCTCACGCGCTCCGCGGGTTCGAGAGCGTCCAGGGCGTAGGGGGCCGCCAGGGAGTGCAGGTCCTCGCGTGCGAACAGTCGGCCGAGGATGCTCATGCGACTCCTCCCAGGCACTCGCGCAGCCGGGTGAGTCCGTCGCGCATCCGCGTCTTGACCGTGCCGAGCGGCAGCGAGAGCCGCTCGGCCACTTCACGGTAGGTGTAACCGTCGTAGTAGGCGAGCGTCACCGACTGGCGTTGCAGGGCGGTGAGCCGGTCCAGGCAGCGGCGCACCCACTCGCGCTCCAGGCCCGCCTCCACCTCCTCGGCAACCTGGTCGAAGGCCGGGTGGTGGGCGCGCCGGGTCTCGCGCTGCTCGCGTTCACCGGCCGCGCGGGCGCTGCGCACCCGGTCGACGGCGCGGCGGTGCGCGAGGGTGAGTATCCACGACAGGGCGCTGCCCCGGCCGGGGTCGAACCGCGGGGCGGAGCGCCACAGTTCGAGCAGCACCTCCTGGGCCACCTCCTCCGACTGCGCCGGGTCCCGTACGACCCGGCGCACCAGGCCGAACACCGGCCCCGACACCAGTCCGTACAGGTCCTCGAACGCCTTCTGGTCACCTCCGGCCACCAGCACCAGAAGCTCGTCCGCCTCCACCCGTACCCCCCTCACCGCCGCCGTGCCCGGCATGCTCACTCCACTGTGACATTCGCTGCGCTCACGCCTTCGGATGGGATACGGATCAGCAGGGGGAAAACGCGGGTCGAGCAGGCACGAAAAGATTCTTCAGGATCGACCAATCCGCCTCGGCGGCAGCTCCGAATCCCAGTGCGTCAGGCAAGTTGGCACTGAGGACGGACGGCATGACACCTATCTCCAGGAGCGCGGGGCGCAGGAGCGTCGCGACCCTCATCTGTGGTGCGCTGGCCGCCGGGGGGCTCGCAGCCGCCGGCGTGACCGCGCTGGAACCGGGGGCGGCGTCCGCCTCCTCCCACCGGGAGGCCCCGCTGATCTCGGGGCAACCGCAGTACGACAACACGGATCTGTACGCGTTCGTGAGCCCCGACAAGCCGGACACGACGACCATCGTCGCGAACTTCGTCCCGTTCGAGGAGCCGGCGGGCGGACCCAACTTCTACACCTTCGCGGACGACGCCCAGTACGACATCCACATCGACAACAACGGTGACGCCCAGGGCGAACTGCTCTTCCGCTACACGTTCAAGACCCGTACGAAGAAGAAGAACACCTTCCTGTACAACACGGGTCCGGTCACCAGCCTGGACGACCCCGACCTGAACGTCACCCAGACCTACGACATCGACCTGCTCAAGCTGCACAACCAGAAGCTGGTCTCACGCACCAAGATCGCGGACGATGTGCCGGTCGCGCCGTCCAACGTGGGCAAGGCGTCGATGCCGGACTACGGCACGCTGCGCGACCAGGCCGTGCACAAACTCACCAGCGGTGCAACGACGTTCGCCGGGCAGGCGGACGACCCGTTCTTCGCGGACCTTCGCGTCTTCGACCTGCTGTACGGCGGGAACCTCTCCGAGGTCGGCAACGACACACTCAAGGGCTACAACGTCAACTCCCTGGCGCTGCAAGTGCCGAACGACTACATCCGCGAGTCGGCGAAGCAGCCGATCGTCGGCATCTGGTCGACCGTCCAGCGCAAGGACGCACACGGCGACTGGACGCAGGTCTCGCGGCTCGGCAACCCTCTCGTCAACGAGGTCGTCAACCCGCAGAAGGACAAGGACAAGTTCAACGCGTCCGCGCCCTGGAACGACGGGCAGTTCCTGAAGAACGTGACCACCCCGGAGCTGCCGAAGCTCATCGAGGCGATCTACAAGATCAAGGCGCTGGCCGAGCCGCGCAACGACCTGGTGGACGTCTTCCTGAAGGGCGTCAAGGGCCTCAACCAGCCACCGCAGGTGCGAGCGGCCGAGGAGTTGCGGCTCAACACCTCGATCAAACCCACCGCGAGCCCAAAGCGGCTCGGTGTGCTCGACGGCGACAACGCCGGCTTCCCGAACGGGCGCAGGCTCACCGACGACGTGATCGACGAGGCGCTCCAGGTGGTGGAGGGCGAACTGGTCGGCGCCAAGAACGACCTGGGCGACGCGGTCGACGCGAACGACATGAAGTTCGGGCACTCCTTCCCGTATCTGGCCGAGCCGACCTCGGGTTCGCGCGGTCCGCTGGCAAAGGGCACCGGCAACAGCGTGCGCAACCAGCTGGGTGACGGGCTGTTGGCGACCGGCTCCAGCGGCCCGGACACCGCGCTGATCGCGAGCTCCGCCGCGGCGGGTGTGGCGGGCGTGCTGCTGATCGGCACCGCCGTGATGTGGTGGCGCCGGCGTACCCGCTACCGGGCGTACTGAGCCGCCCGTCCGACGGGCGGCCCTCCGGTCCCCGTCCCCTCGAACGGCGCGGCCCGTACCCCTCCCATCCCCCACGGCGCGGGCCGCGCCATTCCATCCGCGACAACGACCGTTTCCGCCCGGAAGACTGAGGAGAGGGCATGTCCCCGCGTACGAATGACAGCGCGCCGGAGAGCGGGCACGGCGACCGGCCGCAGGCCGAGCCGACAGGGCCGACGCTCCGCGCGGCGGAGACCGGGCCCAAGGAAAGCACCACAGGCGCCGGGACGGCCGGCGAACGAACCGGCGCCGCGGCGCAGCCTCCGACAGACGACGCCCGCACCGGCAAGGGGCACATCATGGACGGACAGCGGGAGCCGGCCGGCCCGGCCACGGCCCCGGAGTCGACCGGCCAGGGACCTGGCGCAACGGCCCCTGCCCCGGAGACGACCGGCACACTCACCGGCCCCGCGGCCTCCGCCCGGCCTGCCCCCGGCCCCGAGGGGACAGGCCAGGGAGCCGGCCCAACGGCCCCTGCCCCGGAGACGACCGGCACACCCACTGGACCCGCGATCTCCGCCCGATCCGCCCCCAGCCCCAAGCCGATCGGACAGGACGCCGGCCCAACGGCCCCCGCCTCGGAGACGACCGGCACACCCACTGGACCCGCGATCTCCGCTCGGCCTGGCCCCGACCCCGGCCCCAGGGCGACGGGCCAGGAAGCCGGCGCAACGGCCCCCGCCGCCGCCCCGCCCGGCGGCTCCGACGAACGGGTCGTCGCGCTGCGGCGGTTCTCCGCCTCGGGGCGGCGTTGGCGAGCCGCACAGCTCGGGCTCTGTGCCGCCTCGCTGGCCGTCGCGCTCACCGCCGGCGCCGTGGTCGTCGGTGCGGTGCGGGACGGTGGCGGTGCGGCCCCGGTTGCCTCCTCGCCGGGCGGCATCTCGCCCGAACTGCTCGTCAGTGGTGACCTGGACCCGAGCATCCGCGCGCTGCAGGCCCATCTCCGGGCCCAGCCACGGGACCACGGCAGTTGGGCGACCCTCGGACTCGCGTATGTGGAACAGGCCCGCACCAAGGGCGACCCGTCCCGCTACCCACAGGCCCAGCGCGCCCTCGACCGGTCGCTGAGGCTCCGCCCGGACAACGACGCCGCGCTCGCCGGCCGGGCCGCCCTCGCCGCGGCCCGCCATGACTTCACCGGTGCCCTGACGTACGCGGACCTGGCCCTGAAGCAGAACCCGTACAGCGAGCGCGCCCTGTCCTCCCGCATCGACGCCCTCGTGGAACTCGGCCGCTACCCCGAGGCCGCGAAGGCCGCCGACCTGGCCGATTCCCGCCGGCCCGGCGTCCCCGTCTTCACCCGCTACGCCTACGTCCACGAACTGCGCGGAGACGTGAAGACCGCCCGGCGGGTCCTGGAGCAGGCCCTCGGCACGGCCACCACGCGCGGCGACATCGCGTACGTGGCCACCGCGCTCGGCCAACTCGCCTGGAACCAGGGCGACTACAAGACGGCCCTCGACCAGTACGCGCGGGCCCTCGCCGCCGACGACTCGTATCTCCCGGCTCTGGAGGGCCGCGCCCGGGCGCAGGCCGCCCAGGGCGACACCGCGGATGCGATCCGCGCCATGGAGCAGGTCGTCGACCGCTACCCGCTGCCCCAACCCCTGGTGGAGCTGGGCGAGTTGTACGAGGTCCGGGGCAAGGAGGGCGATCGGGCCAAGGCCCGTGACCAATACGCCCTCGTGGACGCCTGGGTGGCGCTCGCTCGCGCCAACGGCGTCGACGCCGACCTCGACACGGCTCTGGCCGCCGCCGACCACGGCGACCGCAAGGCCGCGCTGAAGGCCGCCCGGGACGAATGGGCGCGCCGCCACACCGTGCACACCGCCGACGCCCTCGCCTGGGCCCTGCACGTCAACGGCCATGACCAGGAGGCCCTTCCCTATGCCCGGCGGGCCACGGCCACCGGTTACCGCAACGCGGCCTTCCTCTATCACCGCGGCATGATCGAGCGCGCCACGGGTCACCGGGACCAGGCCCGCGCCTCGCTCACCGCGGCACTGAGGCTCAACGCCGGTTTCTCGCCACTGGGTGCGCGTGAGGCCCGTAAAGCGCTGGAGGCGATGAAGTGAAGCTCCGTCGCGCCGTCGCCTCCGGCACGGCGGTCCTCACCGCCGCCTGCGCACTCCTGCTGGCCCCCGCCGGCTCCGCGAGCGCCCACCCGCTCGGCAACTTCACCGTCAACCGCTACGACGGCCTGATCGCCGCTCCGGGACACCTGCGTGTCGACCATGTCGAGGACCTCGCGGAGATCCCGGCCACGCAGGCCAAGCCCGACATCGAGAAGCTCGGCCTGACGGAGTGGGCCCGGCAGCGGTGCGCGCGGGCCGCCGACGGCAGCAGGCTCACCGTGGGCGGGCGCACGGCGCCACTCACCGTCGGCACGAGCCACGCCGAACTGCGACCCGGTCAGGCGGGCCTGCACACTCTGCGCGTGGAGTGCCGGCTGACGGCGCCGCTGCCCAAGGGGGACACCGTCCTCCTCGGCTTCCACAGTGCGGGCGCGAGCACCGGAGCCGGCTGGCGGGAGATCACCGCCCGGGGCGACCGTATGACGCTGATCGCGTCGGACGTGCCGAAGACCTCCGTCTCCCGCGAACTGACCAGCTACCCCAAGGAGCTTCTCTCCTCACCGGCCGACACCGTCAAGGCGTCGCTGCGGGTGCACCCCGGTGGTCCCGCCCTGGCCGACAAGCTGCGGGACGGACCGGCTGCCTCCGTGCTGCCGCGCGGCGCCGACCGCTGGACGCAGGCTCTCGACAACCTGGTCGCCCGGCACCACCTGACCCTCGGCTTCGCGGCGCTGGCCCTGGTCATCGCGATCGGGCTCGGCGCGATGCACGCGCTCGCTCCGGGACACGGCAAGACCCTGATGGCCGCGACAGCGGCGGCCCGCGGCGGCCGGGCGAAGCTCAAGGACGTGCTGCCCCTGGCCGCTTCGGTGACGGTGACCCACACCCTGGGCGTCGTCGCCCTCGGCCTCCTGGTCACGGCCGGGTCGGCGGCGACACCGTCCGTGATCGCGTGGCTGGGCCTGGCGAGCGGGGTCCTGGTCACCCTGGCGGGCGCCTCGCTCGTACGCCGGGCGTGGCGCAACCGTGGCCATGGACACAGCCACGGGACCGCGCACGGGCACGGCCCTGCGCACAGCCATGCGGACCATGCGCACGACGACGCCCCCTCCCACGCCGGTCACGGCCACGCACACGACCACGACCACGCACACGACCACGCACATGGCCACGGCCACGGCGTCCCCCACACCCATGGCGGCGCCACCCACACCCATCCCACCGCCCCGACCCTTCGCGGCACGATCCTGCTCGGCTTCGCCGGCGGGCTCGTGCCCAGCCCCTCCGCCGTGGTGGTCCTGGTCGGCGCCGCCGCGCTCGGCCAGGCCTGGTTCGGTCTCCTCCTCGTCGTCGCCTACGGAGTCGGGCTCGCCCTGACGCTGACCGCGGCCGGGTTCGCCGTGGTCAAGCTCGGCAGCGGGATGAACCGGGTACTCGACCGGCGCCCGCGCTGGACCGCGGGCCCGGCGGCGCTGGTCCGCAGGACGGCACCCCTGGGATCCGCCTTCGTCGTCGTGGCCCTCGGCGCAGGACTGGTGTTCAGGGGGGCGGCATCCGCACTCGGTTGAGCTACTTTTGGGGAGAAATCGCGCGCAGTGGATACATCACGCGGATGCGAATGGGGGGCGCCCGTGTCCGAAGAACCCGGCCATGAACGTGTGATCGCGGGCCGTTACCGTCTTCTGTCCGCCCTTGGCCAGGGCGGCATGGGGACCGTGTGGCGGGCCCATGACGAGCTACTGCACCGGGAGGTGGCCGTCAAGGAGGTGCGTGCCCCGGCCGGGCTTCCCGCGGCCGAGGTCGAGCGCATGTACACCCGGCTGGAACGCGAGGCGTGGGCGGCGGCACGGGTGGCCAACCGGAACGTCGTCACGGTCTACGACGTGGCCCACGAGGACGGCCGCCCCTGGATCGTGATGGAGCTGATCCGCGGCATAGCCCTGTCGGACCTGCTGGACGCGGAAGGGCCGATCTCCCCTCAACGGGCCGCGCACATCGGCGCCGAGGTGCTGACCGCCCTGCGCGCGGCGCACGGGGCCGGGGTGCTGCACCGCGACGTCAAGCCGGGCAACGTCCTGCTGGCGAACGACGGGCGGGTGGTGCTCACCGACTTCGGCATCGCCACGGTCGAGGGCAGCTCCGCGCTCACCATGACGGGCGAGGTGATCGGCTCACCCGAGTTCCTCGCGCCGGAGCGCGCGCTCGGTCGCACTCCGGGACCCGAGTCCGATCTGTGGTCGCTCGGCGTGCTTCTTTACGCGGCGGTCGAGGGCAACTCCCCGTTCCGGCAGAACACTCCGCTCAACACGCTGCGCGCGGTGGTCGACGAGGAGTTGCCGGCGCCGCGGCGGGCCGGTCCGCTGGCCCCGGTGATCGAGGGGCTGCTGCGCAAGGATCCGGCGGAGCGGATCCCGGCCGACCGGGCCGAGCAGGACCTCCGGCTCATCGGCGCGGGCGGCACCCCGCGCACGGGCACCGCGGCGTACACGCCGACGGTCGCGGCGTTCCCGGCCGGCCCGCCGACTCCTCCGCAGCCCACGCCGTTCACCACCGCCGTGTCCCGGCCCGGTCACCCGGCGACTCCCGAGCCGCCGCAGCGCAGCCGGCGTGCGGCGGTGGTGCTGGTCGCGGGCCTCGCCACGCTCGCGCTGGCCCTGGCCGGGCTGACGTACGCCCTGGTGAACCGCGACGACACCGGGGGCGGCAGTGCGAGCGGCGTGGCCACGCACAGCGCCGGCGCCGGAGCCGGCGGATCGCCTTCCGCCAATTCCGAGCAGAGCACCACGGCCGGCGCCACGCCCAGCAGCGGGTCCACTTCCGGCAGCGGGGACGAGGGAGGCTCCACGCCGATCCGGCAGTCGGTCCGGGTGACGGTGACCGGGACGCACACCGAGTACCACGGGAGCTGTCCGCCGCCGGATGCCCAGGCGCCCACGTTCACCGCCACGTTCACGGTGGGCAGTGTGCCGGTGGACGTGTCCTACCGCTGGGTCACCAGGACCGGGCAGGTGTCGGACCCGGGGTGGAAGACCCTGTCGTTCCCGGCGGGCGGTGGCAGGACCGCACAGCGGCAGGTCGTCGTCTCCACGTACGACGCCGGGGGTTCGGTGCAGAACGAGATCGGTGTGGAGGTGCGCAGCCCGCTCCACGTCACCTCGAACTCCGTGCCCTTCACCGTCACCTGCGAGACGGAGACCCCGTCGGACGGGGCCTCCCCCTCGAGTTCGTGACCGTCAGGCCGCACCGGCCAGCACCGGCAGATAGCCGCCGGACTGGCCGGCCGCGGTCGGGTGGTAGGACTCGCCGATGTTCAGCCAGCTGACGCTGTGCAGCCAGGAGCTTGCGGAGCAGATCTCATGGCCGCTGAACGTGGTGCGCACGTCGCCGAAGGTGAAGCCGTGGTCGGCGGCTCGCTTGGCGATCGCGGCGTCGATGTAGTCGGCGGCCCCGTTTATCGCGGACCGCTTGGTCCCGGACAGTCCGAGGCAGAAGGTGCCGAGCTTGTAGAAGCGGGGGTAACCCAGCACGACCACGCGGGCTGAGGGGGCCTTGGCGGTGATCGCCGAGTAGACCTTGTCGAGTCGACCGGGCAGGGTCGAGTCGACGTACGCCTTGGCCGTCGCGATCCGCGACAGGCAGGCGCTGTCGGACTGGAGCACACAGGTCGTCATGACGTCTGCGAAGCCTGCGTCGTTGCCGCCGATGGTGATCGAGACGAGACCGGTCGACGCGGTGAGCGTGCCGAGCTGATTGTTGAGCACATCGGTCGTACGGGCGCCCGAGCAGGCCATGAAGCTGAACGAGGAGGGGGCGTGGGCGGCCTGCCAGAGGTACGGGTAGGCCTTCGTGCTGCGGTCGCAGTCGCCGCTGGAGCTGATGTAGCTGCCGGCGCCGACACCTGAGGAGTACGAGTCTCCGAGGGCCACATAGCCGGTGGCCGCCGCGAGAGGGGACGCCTGTGCCGCGGCCGCCCCGGTGAGAGCGAAGCCGACGGCCAGGAGGAGTGACGTCACGTACGCCGCAAGTCGGGAACGTCTCATGGAACCTCCCTTTAGCAGGATGTCTGCCACAACCGTCGTAGCAGCTACGCGAGTTGACTGGAAGTGTCCATGCCAAGACCGTTTGGGCACACTCTCGTACCACCGGTCGAGGTTCGAACGACTGCTCCCAGGAGGTCACCGCTCCAAGGGGGAACACATATTTGGACCAGGCCAAGAACCCGCGCACGGCCCGTCCCCGCCTTGACGACCCCTCTACGCTTTGCGACATTGAAGCCCGGCATCCGGCGCATCGGGGGGCAAAGTCGCCAATGCAGACCTTACGTATCAAGCCACCTTCATCGGGCAAGCACGGGCAGTCGGGACGGGATCCGGGGAGGAATCTGTTCCCGCTGCTCGCGGGCGCGGCCGTCGCGGTCGCGGTGGTCGGAGCGATCCTCGCGCTCAGCGACGCCGACTCTCCGCTGCGCGGCCCGTTCACCCTGTTCTTCCTGCTCGCCGCACCGGCAACGGCCGTCGGCACCGCTCTGCGGGGGCTCGAACCCGTGCCCCGCACAGTGGTGTCCGTCGCGGGAGCGATCGCGACCGACCTGCTGATCGCCCAAGGCATGTTGGCGATGCACTGGTGGTCGGTCCGCCTCGGGATCGTCGCGGTGACCGTGATCAGCCTGCTGGCACTCCTGCTGGTAGTGGTACGACGACAGCTCCGCCGCACGGCGAGAAACCAGGGTTGAAGACATGGACATCAGCGTGTGCCGCCCCGGCGAACTCACGGCCGCCGACCGGGCGGTGTGGAGCGCTTTGCAGTCGAAGGCCTGGCTGAACGGGTCGCCCGAACTGGCGAACCCGTTCCTCTCCCCCGAGTTCACGCTCGCGGTGGGACGGACGAGACGCGACGTACGGATCGCGGTCGTGCACGAGGACGGTGAGCCGGCCGCGTTCTTCCCGTACCAGAGAACCAGCACCGGTGTCGGACGCGCCGTCGGCCTCGGCCTCTCGGACTGCCAGGGCATGGTGCACCGGCCCGGCTTCATCTGCGACGCGCAGGAGCTGCTGCGGGCCTGCGATCTCGCCATCTGGGAATTCGACCACCTGGTGGAAGGCCAGGCGCCGTTCGAGGCGGGAGCCTCCGGCACGTTCCCCTCTCCGGTTATGGACCTCGACCAGGGCTACGACGTCTATATGCGCCGGCTGCGCACCACATCACCGGTGTTCACCCGCAGGACGATGACCAAGGAGCGCAAGCTCGGACGCGACGCCGCCCAGGTGCACTACGTCCATGACGAACGCGATCCGGCGGTTCTGCGCACGCTGCTCGGCTGGAAGTCCGCCCAGTACCGACGGACCGGACGCAGCGACCGCTTCGCGCACGACTGGATCAACCAGTTGGTGCACCAGCTCTTCCACACCCGTTCGGAGTCGTTCGCGGGGATCCTCTCCGTGCTCTACGCGGAGGGCCGGCCCATCGCCGCGCACTTCGGACTGCGCACCGAACGGGTGCTGTCCTGCTGGTTTCCGGCGTACGACCCTGCATTCGGAAAGTACTCGCCCGGGCTGATCCTTTTTCTGCGGATGGCCGAGGCGGCCGCCGCCGACGGAATCGCCTATCTGGATCTGGGGCGGGGCCAGAAGGGATTCAAGGACTCCCTGAAGACACGCGAGCTGTCCGTGTCCGAAGGGTGGGTGACTCGTCGTCACCCGGTCGCGATCGGGCACAGGGCGCACCGCGCCCCAGTCCGGGCGCTGCGCAATACGGTGCTGTCACGGCCGGAGCTCTTCGGGCCGGCCGACCGGCTCCTCAAACGGATGGGGAAAATCCGTTCGGGGGGTTGACTTTATGGCCATACCGACGAAATAGGCGGACATGTTCCAGATCTTGCCATAAAGTCGTAATCGTCAACACCGTCTTACACCTACCCGCATCGGTCCATCATCCAGCCGTCCAGGGGAGGGCTTGAGTACCGCGATGGTTCCGTCGCGGGGCGCGGTAGGGGCGTGACGTACTCGGCGATCTCGGTCGTACGAGTCGTGCCGCGCGACTGGCTGCCTTTTGCGGCAGTCGGCTAGCTTTGCCAGCTCACCCGGCGTGCCCGGAGATCCATTTCGGCATTCCGTAAGTGAGAAACCCCCCTTTCGAACCGGATAAACAGCCGGACCATCCAGGGGCGGACGGTCCACCGGACGAGAGGGACACCATCATGAGTTCTGTTCTGCGCCCCGCAGTTTCGGACCAAGATCCGTTAACTCAGGGAAAGTACCGCCCCATCTCCTCACACCTGGCCATTGCGCCGCCGGTGAGCGTGGTGATCCCCGCCCTGAATGAGGCGGAGAATCTCCCCTACGTTTTCAAGACCCTTCCGGACTGGATCCACGAAGTGGTTCTGGTCGACGGCAACTCCACCGACAACACCGTCGAGGTCGCACGTGATCTGCGGCCGGACGTCAAGGTCGTGGGGCAGCGGGGCAAGGGCAAGGGCGACGCCCTGATCACCGGGTTCGAGGCCTGCACCGGCGACATCATCGTCATGGTCGACGCGGACGGCTCGGCCGACGGCCAAGAGATCGTCAGCTATGTCTCCGCGCTGGTGTCCGGCGCCGACTTCGCGAAGGGCTCGCGGTTCGCGAACGGCGGCGGCACCTCGGACATGACACCGATCCGCAAGCTGGGCAACCGGGTGCTGTGCGCGGTCGTCAACGCCAAGTTCGGCGCCCGCTACACCGACCTCTGCTACGGATACAACGCGTTCTGGCGGCACTGCCTCGACAAGATCGAGCTGGACTGCACGGGCTTCGAGGTCGAGACCCTGATGAACATCCGGGTGGTCAAGGCAGGGCTGAAGGTCCAGGAGATTCCCAGCCACGAGTACCTGCGCATCCACGGATCGAGCAATCTGCGCGCGGTACGCGACGGATTGCGGGTGCTGAAGGTCATCCTCCAGGAGCGCTCCAACCGCCGCTCACTGCGTCGCCGCCCGCGCGCCGTGGCACTCAACTCGGATCAAGGAGAGGCGTCGTGAACAATCCGGATATCTCCGTGGTGATATGCGTCTACACCGAGGACCGTTGGGAGGACATCCTCGCGGCGGTCGCCTCGGTGCGGACGCAGTCCCGGCCGGCTCTCGAGACGCTGCTGGTCGTGGACCACAACGAGACCCTCCTGGAACGGCTGACCAATGAGTACAAGGAGGTCGAGGAGGTCCGCGTGCTCGCCAACGCGGGCCCCCGCGGCCTGTCCGCGGGCCGCAACACCGGAATCGCCACCTCGCACGGTGAGATCGTCGCCTTCCTCGACGACGACGCCGTAGCCGAGCGCGACTGGCTGAAGCACTTCGCCGAAGGGTACGAGGACCCGCGGGTGATGGCCGTCGGCGGCCGCACGATGCCCATCTGGGCGTCCGGCCGCCGTCCGGCCTGGTTCCCGGAGGAGTTCGACTGGGTGGTGGGCTGCACCTACAGGGGCCTGCCGCCCGGACGGGTCCGGGTGCGCAACGTCCTCGGCGGCAACGCCTCCTTTCGGCGCAGCGCGTTCGCAGCGGCGGGCGGCTTCGCCACGGGTATCGGGCGCGACGGCGACAAGCGCCCGCTGGGCTGCGAGGAGACGGAGCTGTGCATCCGCCTCACCCGGGCCAGGCCCGACGCGATCCTGCTGATCGACGACCGCGCGGTGATCCACCACCGGGTGCCCGAACCGCGCGAGCACTTCGCCTACTTCCGCACCCGCACCTACGCGGAGGGCCTCTCCAAGGCACTCGTGGCCCGCAGCGTCGGCTCCGGCAAGGGCCTTGAGTCGGAGCGCCGCTACGCCACCCGGGTGCTGCCCGCCGGGGTGGCCCGTGGACTGCGCGACGCCCTGCTGGCCCGCCCCGGCGGCGCGGGCCGGGCGGGCGCGATCGTCGCCGGGGTGCTCACGGCCGCCGGGGGCTACGTCCTCGGCAGTGTCCGGGCGCGCAGGGGCGGCACCACCTTCTCGGTGGTGGACATCGCGGACCAAGAGGGGGACACCGTATGAACGACCAGGCCGTACCGATCCTCATGTACCACTCGGTCGCCACCGCACCGAACGACGCGACGCGGGCCCTGTCGGTGGCGCCCGAGGCGTTCGTGGAGCAGATGGCCCAGCTCGCGGACCTGGGATTCACCCCGGTCACCACCGCCGACCTGGCGCGCAGCTGGCGGCGCGGCGGTCCGCTGCCCGAGCGGCCCGTCCTCATCACCTTCGACGACGGCTACGAGGGCGTGCACGGGCACGCCCTGCCCGTGCTCGCCAAGCACGGCTTCGCCGCCACGCTGTTCGTCTCCACCGGCTGGATCCGGGGCGCCCACGACACCGGCGGCGGCCTGGACACCATGCTCGACTGGGACCAGGTCCGCGAACTGGCGGCCGCCGGGGTCGAGATCGGCGGGCACAGCCACACGCATCCGGAGATGGACCAGCTCGCCGACGACCCTCTCCGGTTCGAACTGCTGCGCTGCGCGGAGATCATCACCGGCGAACTGGGCACGCGCCCCGTGTCGTTCGCCTACCCCTACGGCTACTCGAGCCGCCGGGTGCGCCGCGCGGTGCGGGAGACGGGGTACCGCCAGTCGCTCGCGGTCGGCAACACCCTGGCGCGCCGCCGCCAGGGCCCGTACGCGCTGCAACGCGTCACCGTGCGCCGCAGCACCGGCGCCGACGAGTTCGAACGGCTCGTCCAGGGCCGTGCGATCGCCCGCAACTTCGCCAGGGACCGCATCCTGACCAAGGGGTACGCCGCGGTCCGACGAGCGCGACAGGTTCGCCGGAAGGCCGTCTTTTCCCGTGTCTGACACGACGACAGCCCAGATCGCTCAGTCCACGACCGCGTCGCCCGAGCGGTCCGGACGCCGCCTGCGGCTTCGCGGACGTGGCGGAGGCGGCGGCAGCCAGTTGTTCCGCAACGCCTACGCGCTGATGCTCAACACCGGTATCTCCGCGGTGCTCGGCCTCGGCTACTGGCTCGTGGCGGCCCACTACTACTCCGATTCCGCGGTCGGCCAGGGCTCGGCAGCGATCGCGGCGATGAAGTTCCTCGCGGGGCTCACCGCGGTCACTCTCACCGGCGCGCTGGCGCGCTTCATCCCGGTCTCGGGGCGGAGCACCCGGCGTCTGATCCTGCGTACGTATGTGGGCAGCTCGGTCGTCGTGGCCTGCGCCGCGAGCGTCTTCCTGCTGACCCTGCACGTCTGGGGGCCCTCGTACCGCTTTCTGCACGGGACCGTCAACGGACTCGGCTTCGTCCTCGCCGTCGTGGCCTGGAACCTGCTCACCCTCCAGGAGGGTGTGCTGACCGGTCTGCGCAGCGCGCCCTGGGTCCCGGTGGGCAACACCGTCTTCTCCGTGGTGAAGCTCGGGCTGCTCGTGGCGTTCGCCGTGGCCATCCCGACGACCGGCGTCTTCGTATCCTGGGTCGCGGCCATCGCCACGTCCGTCGTCCCGCTCGGCTGGCTGGTGTTCCGGCGCCTGGTGCCCCGGCACGCCAAGGCGACCGCGGCGCACACCGACCCCCCGTCGCCGAAGGAGATCGGGCGGTTCCTGGCCGGCGACTACACCGGCTCACTGTTCTCGCTCGCGGTCGTCTACCTCGTCCCGGTGATCGTGGCCTCACAGGTCAGTGCGGCGGACAACGCGTACTTCTACGTCACGACCGCCATCGGCGGCACCATCAACCTGCTCGCCATCAACATGGGCGCCTCGCTCACCGTCGAGGGCTCGCACGACCCGGTGCGGCTCGCCGCCAACACCCGGGCCGCGCTCAAGCGCATAGCCGGCATCCTGTTGCCGGTGTGCGGGGTGCTGTTCATCGGCGCACCCTTCATCCTGCACGTCTTCGGCGCGGGGTACGCCCAGGCGGCGACTCCGCTGCTGCGCTGGTTCGCGGTCGGCGCGGCGCTGCGGGTGGTCATGGAGACGTACTTCGCGGTGCTGCGCGCCCAGAGTCGCACCTCGGGACTGGCCTATCTCCAGGGCCTGCTGTGCGTCCTGGTGCTCGGGCTGACCCTCCTGCTGCTCCCCCGTATGGGGCTGACCGGCGCGGGTGTCGCGGAGATCTCCAGCCTGGCGGTGATCGTGGCGATCGCGGCGCCGAAGCTGTACAAGATCCTGCGCGCGTCCCCGGCGGACACCCCGCCCGAGGACGCGGCACCGGACGGTGACCTCGCCGACCTGGGGGCGCGCGAAGTCCCCGCGCCGAGGAGCGGGCCGTCCTGGGCGAAGAACCTGGACCCCGACACCCTCGCGCTCGGCATCCATGTCGACTTCGACCATGGGGAACGGCGGCCGGACGTGCGCCCCGGCCCGGGCACCCCGCCCACCGGGATCCCAGCGGTGTCCGGTGGGCACGACCGACCGGCCTCGGCGCTGCGGCTCCCGGCACCCGACGGTCAGGTGGACCAGCGCACCGAGCCGGAGGTTCCCCCGGTCGAGCGAGACCGGGGCCGGGAGGCGGACGAGTCCTTCCTTGTCCCGGCGCGAGAAGCCACGGACGACGCACCGCTCACGGACGACCCGCTCTCCTCCGGTTCTCCCGGCGGCGCCCACCGGTTCCGCCCGACCCGGGCCGGGCTTCTGCTGGGCTGCCTGCTCGCCTGCGCGCTGCTGCTGTACTGGGTGCCCGCGCTGAGGCTGGACGACGCCGCCCTGGAGCGGATGGATGGTCTGGGCCTTGTCTCGGTCCTGCCGCTGCCGACCCTGGCCGGGGCCGCGCTGCTGGTCGTGGTCTTCGCCGCGCTGCTGCGGCGCGAGCGCGAGTCCAGGGTTCTGCTGCTGGCCACGCTGCTGGCCACAGTCGTATCGCTGCACGCGCTGCCCGCGGTGATCGAGACCGAACCGCGGTTCCCGACGGCCTGGCAGCACCTCGGCTTCCTCGACTACATCGACCGGACCGGGTCGGCCGTGCCCGACCTGGACGCGCGCTGGAGCTGGCCCGGCTTCTTCGCGGCGACCGCGTTCGTCGCGAAGGCCTGCGGCGTCACCGACCTCACCGAGGTCATCCGCTGGTGGCCGCTCGCCATCCAGCTCCTGTATCTGGCGCCGATGTTCCTGCTGGTCCGCTCACTGCGAGCGAGCTGGCGGGCCAAGTGGTCCGGAATCTGGATCTTCGTGCTCAGTGGCTGGGTCGGCCAGGACTACTTCTCCCCGCAGGGATTCACCTATCTGCTCTACCTGGTCTTCGTGGCCATGCTGCTGGTGTGGTTCCGGGCCCCGCGCGTGCTCTGGACGACGGCACGGCCAGGTGAGGCGGAGGTCGAACCGGCCGGGCGCGGGCAGCGGGCGGCGCTGCTCACGGTGCTCATCGGGCTGTACACGGCGAGCGTCCCGGCCCATCAGCTCACCCCGTTCATGATGCTGGGCGTGCTCACGGCACTCGTCCTGGTGGGCCGCTGCGAACTACGGGGGCTTCCTCTGCTGTTCGCGGTGCTGGTCGCGTTCTGGGTCTGCTTCATGGCCGAGCCGTACTGGTCCGGGCACTTCGACGAACTCTTCGGCGGCGTCGGCGGCCTCGGCAGCAATGTGTCGACCTCCGTATCGGGGCGCATCCAGGGCGGCGACCCGACTCACAAGCTCGTGTTGTACACGCGCGTGATGCTGGCCGGCTTCGTGCTGGCCTTCGCGTGCTGGGGCTGGTGGCGGCGGCGCGCGAACAAGTACCGGGAGCGGTCGCTGCTCGTCCTCGCCTTCGTCCCGTTCCTGGGCTTCGGCATGCAGTCGTACGGCGGCGAGATGGCCCTGCGCGTCTTCATGTTCGCCGTGCCCGGCGCGGCCCTGCTCGCCGGACTCGCCCTCTTCCCGCGCACAGGGGTGACGGCTGCCGAGCGGGCCAAGGACCGAAGGCACCTCGCCCCGGTCGCGGCTCTCCTGACGGGCCTGCTGCTGATGGGCGGTTTCCTGGTGGCGCGCTGGGGCAACGAGCCGTTCGAGCGGGTCCGCGCGGGCGAGGTCGCCGCGATGGACTACGTGTACGCGCACGACGACCCGACCGTACGGCTGCTGTGGCTGAGCAACGACACGTCCGACGACGTCACTCCGGCGATGCCGTGGGGCGCCAGGGACATGGAGAAGGTGCAGTACGTGCCGACGCTCGCGCCGGTCGATCCGGGCCTGGTGGCGGGCCTGGTGAAGGCACTCAAGGACGCGGGCCCGAACTCGTACCTCATGGTCAACGCCAGTCAGGTGGTCTCCCTGCAGATGGGCGCGGGCTACTCGCCGACCTGGCAGTCGCGGCTCATCGCGAACTTGGACGACCGCCAGGAACTGACGAAGGTCCTCGTCAACGACGACGTCACCCTGTACGCGCTGCGCGAGCAGCCCGCGGGCGCGGTGGCGGAGCCGGAACCGGGTCCGATCGGCCCTCGGGTGACCTGGACGCGGTGGTCGGTCGTCGGGGCTCTCGCGGCCCTGGTACTGGTCCCGTTGCTCACGGCGCGGGAGGTCGCGCGGGTCGCGGTGCGGCCCGGTGCGCGGCGAATGCGATGGCTGCGGGCCGGCTTCTGGTTCTCCCTGCCCCTGGTGGCGGTGCTGCTGGCCTCGCTGGTCCAGCGGTTCCTGACCCTGGGCAAGGGCTGAGCGTCAACCGGCGTACGGGGTGCGGCGGCTCACCGCTCGAGCCACTTCACCTCGTACGCCTTCATGTCGAACTTCTTGCCGTCGATCGCGGCGCTGATCGTGCGGCCCTGGGTGTTCACCACCAGAACGACCCTGTCGGTGGCGAGGACGCGCACATCGGGGTCGACGTCCTCGGCGACCTGGACCGTCGTGTACTTCGTCCCCGGCCGGAACTCCTTGCCGAACCGGGAGACGAGGTCGTACATGAGCAGCGGCCTTCCGCCGTTCGCGGAGTCGGTCGGCGACCACAGGCAGCCGGGGCAGTCGGGGCCCTTCTCCTCCTCCGGGTTCCAGTAGAAACCCGAGGTGGCGCCGCCCTTGACCATGGCGATCATCCCGGCGGCCTGCACGGCGACCCGGTGGTCCTCGCTCCAGCCCTTGCGGTCGTCGTTGCCGTCGGAGGGCTCCACGTAATACTCGGCCCACCACAGGGGCAGGTCGCCGGTCTGGCGCCGTACCCAGGCACTGACGTCGGTGAGCTTGTCGGTGGCACCGAACTCGTCGGGCAGCAGCTCGTTGTCGTCGGTGTAGCTGGAGCCGTCCACGACGACGAAGTCGGCGCCCGCCTTGTGCTCGTTCCAGTAGTCGAAGGCGTCGAGGACCCGCTGGTCCATCGCCCCCCACGGCCCGCGCAGGGTGGTGGAGGCGTCGTGCTGCTGCCGCGGGTCGACGCTGTCCATGACGAGGTACGGTCCACCCACCATGATCTTCGGGTTGACCTGCTTGAGCGCCTTGTAGACGAGGTTGTACAGCTCCGTGTAACCCTCGTAGTCCCAGCGGGCCCGGGAGTTGTTCCAGAAGCCCTTGAACTCGTTCCAGACGACGAAGTGGCGCACGTCCGGATACCGCTTGGCGACGGTTGCGGCGAGGGCCGCGAAGTCCTTGTAGTGGTCGCGGGTCGGGGCGGTCTCCAGCGCGGCCTGACTCCAGTCGGTCCTGTCGACGCCCGCTCGGCCGCCCTTCATCCAGTCCGGGGCGCAGCACAGCGTCACCACCGGGGTACTGCCCGAGTCCCGGATGAAGTCGATGCGGCGGTCCATCTCCGCGAAGTCGTAATGCCCCTTGACCGGCTCGGGGTTGCCCGCACCCCAGCCCATGATGTGCTGGTTCTGCGGCATCCGGTTCGCCGACAGCAGGTCCTCGACCCGCCGGGTGGCTCCGTCGCTGCCGTCGTCGGCGCTGAACTGGGTGTGGGTGAAGCCCCAGCCGACGTCGGGTGCCGTGTTCTCGGGCGGGGTGCCCGGTGTGCCGTGCACCTTTTCGCCCTCGGTGGTGGTACCTCTGATGCTTCCGCCGTCGGGCAGCGTGCCGAGCGTCACCGCCAGGGCCAGTGCGACCACGGCCGCGCCCAGCAGCGCGGTGAGGCGCCACCGCCGCCCCCCCGAAACCCACCCATGACTCCCCATCATGGACAACAGTAACGGCGGAGGTCGACCCAGGGGCAGGTTTTGTCATACGACATCCCCGTAACAGGACGTACCGGAAGCACGGGACACAGCCGACACACCCGACGCACCTCGGAAACCGGATGCACGGGGCGCCCACGTGACGGATCATCGCGGCATGTCCGCGAACCCACACGACGCGCTGCCGATCCGGCTCAACGTCGACGACAGCGACTCACCCTCCGACATCGTCGACGCGCTGTTCCTCGGCCGCTTCGCGGCGGGCGAGCAGCCGTACTCGCACGCGGCGAACATCGACCGCGTGCGCTCCGGGGCCACGCTTCTGCCACCGGGTGCCCGGGTGCTGCGGCTCGCCCGTGACGAGGACCGCAGCGCCACGCTCGCGGAGGGCGAGGGCTGGACGCTGCTGATCTCGCGCTGGAACCGCGGCGCGGACGTCACGGTGACCGCGACCAGCGCCGAACTGGCCGAAGAGGTGCTCACCCAGGCCACGGACGGCGCGGCGGACGAACCCGAGCCGCAGCCGGAGAACGTGACCATGGGGTTCTGGTATGTGTCACCGAGGCGGGGCCCGCACCGCACGACACGGCAGATCACGGCCGGCACCTGGGAGGAGGTCCGGGCCAACTACACGGCGCCGGTGGCGGATGCCATGGACCGTCTGATGAAGACGACGCCCGAGGACATCGGGGGCCGTCTGCTGCTGCTCCACGGTCCGCCGGGCACAGGCAAGACCTCGGCGCTGCGCACACTGGCCCGCTCGTGGCGCGACTGGTGCCAGGTGGACTGCGTACTGGACCCCGAACGTCTGTTCTCGGACGTCGGTTACCTCATGGACATCGCAATCGGCGAGGAGGACGGGGCGGGCAAGGGCCGCTGGCGTCTGCTCCTGCTGGAGGACTGCGACGAACTGATCCGCGGCGAGGCCAAGCACACGGCGGGCCAGGCGCTGTCCCGGCTGCTGAACCTGACGGACGGACTGCTCGGGCAGGGCAGGAACGTTCTGGTGGGCGTCACCACGAACGAGGACCTGGAGCGCCTGCACCCGGCCGTCGTCCGCCCCGGCCGTTGCCTGGCCCGGATCGAGGTCGGCCACCTGACCCGCTCCGAGGCGGTGGGCTGGCTGGGCCGGGACGAGGGCGTCGGACGCGACGGGGCGTCGCTGGCGGAGCTGTACGCGCTGCGGCGGGGCACATCTCCGGCGTCGGTGCCGGACCCGCGGGCGGGGGCGGACTCCGGGCTGTACCTGTAGCCCTGCCGGTGGAAGCCCGCTGTCGGTGCTTTGATGGACGTATGACCCTGTTCGTCGGCACGTCGGGGTGGCAGTACAAGGACTGGCGCGACGTCCTGTACCCCGCCGACGTGCCCATGCGGCTGTGGCTGGAGGAGTACGCGCGACAGTTCGCCACGGTCGAGATCAACAACGCGTTCTACCGGTTGCCGTCGCAGGAGACCTTCGAGGCGTGGCGGGAGCGGGTTCCACCGGACTTCGTGGTGGCGGTCAAGGCGAGCCGCTATCTGACCCACATCAAGCGGCTGAAGGAGCCCGAGGAGCCGGTGCACCGCCTGATGAGCCACGCGGCGGGACTCGGCGACCGGATCGGCCCCATCCTGCTCCAGCTGCCGCCCAATCTGCGCGCCGACCCGGGCCTCCTGGACGACTGCCTCGCCTGCTTCGCGCCCGGCACCCGGGTGGCGGTCGAACCGCGCCACGACTCCTGGTGGACCCCGCAGGTGCGCGAGGTGCTGGAGGCCAGGGGCGCGGCGCTGTGCTGGGCCGATGTGCTCTCCCGCCCGGTCACCCCGCTGTGGCGGACCGCCGACTGGGGATACGTCCGCTTCCACGCGGGCCGCGCCCGGCCGTGGCCGCACTACGGCCGCCGGTCCCTGATCTCCTGGGTCCACCGCATCGCGGCCGCCTGGCCCGACGAACAGGACGTCTACGCCTACTTCAACAACGACCCGCACGCGGCGGCGGTCCTGGACGCGTCGGTGTTCGCCCGGGTGGCGACGACGGGAGGCCTGGCGGTGACCCGCACGCCACGGCGTCTGCGGACGGCGGACACGGCACAGCTGTGAACCCGGCTCCGGAAGGTGTGGCTACCCTCCGTAGGCCGCCCGCAGGGCATCCCGGGCCGCTGCCAGGCTCTCGGCCTCGCTGAGCCCGAGGCGGTGCACCCGCTCGGCGTATGCCTGCGCGGCCGCCGCCGCCTCCCGCTCCGCGGCCGCACCTGCGGCAGCCACGAACGTGCCGTTGCGCCCCCGCGTCTCGATCACCCCGTCCGTCTCCAGCGCGCGGTAGGCCTTGGCCACCGTGTTGGGCGCGAGACCGAGCGACTCGGCGAGCCCGCGCACGGTCGGCAGCCGGTATCCCACCGGGAGCGCCCCCGACCGGGCCTGTTCGGCGATCTGTGCGCGCACCTGCTCGTACGGCGCACCCGCCTCCGTGATGTGGATCTTCAAGGTCACGCGCCGATTGTCCCGCACCCGCGGAAAATTGGGAGGACTCCCCTACCCGCCCCGCGTAGCGTGCACGCCCATGACCATCAGCGTGCGCGACCTCCGCCCCTCCGTACGAGCCGACGCCGAGGGATTCGCCCGGGTCCGGCGACTGGCCCTCCCCTTCGTTCTGTTCACCCCGGAGTCGATCGCCTACGACATCGGCCATATGCACCCCGACGCCCACTACCGCCCGCTCGTGGCCGAGGAGGACGGCGAGACGATCGGGACGGCCCAGGTGGGTCTCGCTCACGACAGCTCGGAGCCCGGCCAGGCGTACCTCAACATCTACGTGCAGCCGGATCGCACCCGTCGCGGCGCGGGATCGCTTCTCGTGCGGGCCGGTGAGGAGTATCTGGCCTCCGTGGGCGCCACCACCGTCTTCGCCTGGGTCCTGGACGAGCCGGGCAACCGCGCCTTCGCCGAACGGCACGGCTATCGCCCGAGCCGCTCGGCGCACTTCCTCCGCCTCGACCTCGCGAACCACGACCTGCCCCCACTCGAGGAGGCCCCGCAGGGTGTCGAACTGCGCACGGGATCGGACTTCGCCGACGCCCCCGGTCCCCTCTTCCGTCTCGACGCGGAAACGATCTCCGACGAACCGAGCGACATCGGCCATGAGTTCACCGAATACGAGGCCTGGCTCGAGGAGACCTGGAGGCACCCCCTGTTCAGCCCGGAGCTGACCTCGGTCGCGGTGGTCGACGGCCGCCCCGTCGCCTTCAGCATGGCCCGCACCGACGGAGGCGTCCGCTACGGCACGGTGATGACCGGCACAGCCCGTGCCTTCCGCGGCCGGGGCCTGGCCAAGCTCGCCAAGAACCATTCCCTGCACCGCGCCCGGGCCGCCGGGTACACCGAGGCGTTCACCGGCAACGACGCCGGCAACGGCCCGATGATCGCGATCAACAAGTGGTTCGGCTACGAGATCTGCGCGACGGAGGTGCGCCATGTCCGCGAACTCGGCTGACCCCGCAGCCCGGGTGGACGTCGCCCTCGTCAAGTCGGGCCGTGTGAAGATCCGTTATCCCGCTGAGCTGCTGCACGACGACGGCACCCGGATCACCGTCCGCGCGCCCTGGGCGGGCGACGGCGTGCGCGACTTCGGCTTCGTGCGGTTCGAGCCCGGTGACGTCTTCACCGAGTACTACTGGCGCGACCGCTGGTACGCCGTCAAGGAGGTACGCACAGGGCAGGGCACCCTGAAGGGCTGGTACTGCGACATCACCCGCCCCGCCGCGCTCTCCGGCGGCGAACTGGTCGTCGAGGACCTCGACCTGGACCTGTGGCGTTCAGCGGACGGCGGTACCGTACTCCGCCTGGACGAGGACGAGTTCGCGGCGAGCGGCCTGGCGACGCGGGACCCGCACGCCGCCGAGGCCGCCGTGCGCGCCCTGGACGCCCTCGAACTCCTCGCCCGCGGGGACGGATTCGGGAACCTGCTGGCCTGAGCCGCCGGCGGTCAGGTCACCGCCACCACCGCGTAGCGCTCGTCGTCCACCTCTTTCCCCCACAGCCGGGCGTCGTGCGACAGCGACTCGACACGTATGTCCCGCACGAGGGGTGCGAGGAGGGCGGTCAGGCGGTCAGCGGGCACGCCCACCGGACTCGTCGTCCCCCACACTCCCTCCACCAGCACCAGGCGTCCTCCCCCGCTGCCGACCGCATGGGAGGTGCCCGAGGGACGCAGCAGCCCCCGCCAGTGCCGCAGCGCCCGGCCCGGGTCCGGCAGGGCCCACAGCACATGACGGACGAGGATGACGTCGAAGAGCTGCTCGCCGACGGGAGGGGCCGCCGCGTCACCGACCAGGAACACGGCGTCACGGCCGGCCAGCTTGGCCCGGGCGAGGGCGACCATGGCCGGAGACAGGTCGACGCCGGTCACCCGGTGCCCCCGCTCGGCGGCGAGGAGTGACAGGCTACCGGTGCCGCAGCCCAGGTCCAGCACGTCACCGGCCTGCTGCGGCAGCCACTCGCCCATGCGCGCGTCCCACGCCTCACGCACCACGGGATCGCGCAGCCCGTGGTCCGCCTCGTCGTCGAAGGCGGCGGCCGCGGCGTCCCAGTCCACGCCCGAGCCACCCCCCGAGGTTTCGGAGCGGTTGTTCCTGGCCATGTTCTTGGTCATGTACCTGGTCATATGCCTGGTCATGACCCCAGGGTGACAGGCACCACTGACAGTCGAATCGTGACAGCCGCCACAGACAGACAGCCATCCATGAGCAACCCTCGCCAAAGGGTCTACCTCCACCCAAACGCGGAACCCGGTAGACACAAGGAGGCAGCCATGCGCCGAGTGACCGTGCACAAGCCCTTGAAGAGGTCCGACTCTCGCCGAGTGCGCGAGGAGGCCGACGAGCTCCCGGTCGAGCGCAAAGAGGTGCGCAAGGACATCGCACGTGTGTGGTGGCCGGACGGCTGAGCCGGCCAGCCCACCGCCCCTGCCCGCGCCCGTGTTGAAGGGCAGCAGCCTCCGCCCGGCATCACGTCGGCCGCACGGCCCCTTGGACCGTCCGCGCACGCGGCGAGTCGGCGACCCCCTATGGGGCCACGCGCTTGACCGCCCCGGCTTCGGGGTCCCCGTACTTCGCGATCACCTGCCGGTCGGTCATGCGGTCGACTTCCTCGCTCCGCTCGACCGGGAAGATCACGTGGGTGCCCTTGTCCGTCCAGTACTCGACGACGCGGTGGGTCTGAGTGGCGCGGCCCATGGTCTGCTCCCTTGCAGTGCGTGGGGGGTTCAGGTTGTGCAGTGCGTGGGGGGTTCAGATTGCGTCGGTGCACGTCGAAGAACAAGAGGAATTAGGTCTTCCGTTTCGGTCGAGGGAGGCGTAGGTTCCGCTTACCCCGCGACGTCGGCCCGCCGGTTCCGGGCCGGACGGGCCGCGCGGGGGCCAAATGCCTTGCCGCTCAGCTCATACGAGGCCCCCTCCACCGGGCCGGGAGGGGGCCTCGGGCGGCTCCGTCGGCCGTGGCTTCGCGGGTTCTGAAGGGGTGTTCACCGGACTTCGAGGCCAATAAGGTCCCCCGCATGCGCGAAGTGGCGACCGGCGTCTGGCACTGGCAGGCGCCGCACCCGGACTGGACGCCGGACGAGCGGTGGCCGCAGCAGGTGTCGTCGTACGCCATCGACGACGGCGCCCGTCTTCTCCTTTTCGACCCGCTGTCCGTGCCGGACGAACTCCTCGAACTCGCCGCCGACCGCGAGCCGGTGGTGGTGCTCACCGCGCCGTGGCACGAGCGCGACACGCGGAGCCTGGTCGAGAGCCTCGACACGCCGGTGTTCGTGCCGCCGCCCGACACCGCCGACGACCTCGTGCGCAAGTTCGGCATCACTCCCGAGCAGGCCGGCGGCGGCAGCCCTGACGTCGCCTGGCTGTTCGCCGGGGACAGCGGCAAAGGGCATCTGTACGCGGCGGGCGACCGGCTTCCGATGGGGATCGAGGCGCTTACCGGCAGGGAGCACAACGACCTTGTGCTCTGGGCCGACAGCGCAGCGGCCCTGATCCCCGGCGACACACTGGTCGACTTCGGCCACGGCCTGCAGATCAACGACTGGCTGCGGGGCGGCGTCACACGCGAGCAGGTCGTCGAATGGCTGCGTCCGCTGCTCGCGCTGCCGGTCGAGGTCGTACTCCCGGCGCACGGGGCACCGGCAGACCGAGCCGCGCTCGAGCGTGCGCTGTCTCTCTGACCTCGCCCCTGAGCCTGAAGTCCACCGTCCTGAGCCGGCAGGCTCCTTCAACCGCCCTTCCTGATCACTCAATCAGGCCTGCCACCGCGCCGGTGGTCATGGCGGTCGGATGCGCGAGCGCGGTGAGGAGACCCTTCAGCGGGCTTTGCCCGAGGAGCGGGGGCGATCCGGACGGGTCGGCTCGATGCAACGGGGCTGAACGTGCTCGTAGATCATCATGGTCTGCACGTCGGCGACTTCGCGGCGTTCAGAGCACCCGCGTCTACAGCGACTTCGTCGCCGCCGTGGGCAAGACCCAGACCGAGGACATGGACTACTGCGCGGTCAGCATCGTCGGCCCGCGCAACCGCGTCGACAAGATCGTCGGCAAGCTCCCCCTCATGCCCTGGGCCAGGATCGAGTCCGCGGCGGCGAGGGCCTTCCCGTTCAGCACCCCTGGCAGTGAACGGGAAGACCTGCCACGGCGAGTGCCCGCCGTCAGAGCGCGCAGCGAGCGAAAGCCTGCACGCTGCCGGACTGCTGCGACTCATTCTGGAATTGGATCTGCCACTGTGTCGGGCTCACCGCACGGTTGCCCGTCACGTCGATGCTGGCGGAGGACACGCTCCAGCCACCGCTGAGGGCACCGGTGCCCTCGGGGCAGGTGACCGTGACGACCTTCGTTTGGCCGCCCGCGATGGACTCGACCGAACTGCTTGCGACGGGGGGCGGGTCGGTCATGCTCATGGCCAGTGCGGGGGACGCCAGGGCGACGGCCAGGGCGGGGGCGGCGGCCAGGGCGAGGAGCTTGGTGCGGGTCATGGTTTGACCTCCTTGAGTGGTTCATGCGTTCCAGTCGAATCGAACGCATGAACCCAGGCTAGGAACGGGGTGGATGGAGCCGCCATCCGATGCCACCCGTTAGAGTGACGAAATTCTCACTGTGAGTTATTGATCGAAGTTGCTTGGGAATAGCTGCGGCCGGAGCGTGCCTGTCGAATGCGCGTCGAACTCGACGGGCCGTCCAACATCACCCGCCCGGAAGGCCGGTTCAGAAAAGGACCTCCCAAGGACCGAACGGGACGGACCGCGCCCCCAGGTTGAAATGGACTCGCTCATGGTGCCGTCACCCGCTCAGGGAGAGTGACACGTACCGGAGTGTCAGGCATCGCGTCGGCCCACGGCCCGCCAACCGGCCAGGAGCGCGGCTGCCGCCCACAGCGCCGTCACCGCGAGACCTGTCAAAGGGCCGAGGCCTCCCGCCGGGTCCTGGTGCAGGACTTGTTGTCCGGCACGGTCCGGAAGGTGGGCGGCGACGCCCTCGGCGATGTCTCCGACCACGAAGGACACGATCAGGATGAACGGGATGAGCAGGCTGAGCACCGCGACGGCGCTCCGCAGCAGGAAGGTGAGTCCCGCGGCGAACAGGGCCATCAAAGTGAGGTAGATCCCCGCGCCGATGCCGGCCCGCAGTGCTCCTGGCTCGCCGAGGCCGATGGCGTACTGCCCCAGGAACGCCTGGCCCACCAAGAACGTGGTGAACCCGGTGGCGAGCCCTACGACGAGGGCGGCGGTGGCCACGATTGCCGTTTTGGCCGCGTAGAACAGGCCCCGGTGCGGCACGGCCGACAGGGAGATCCGCAGGGCACCGCCCGCGTACTCCGAGGAGACGGCGGTGACCCCGAAGGCGATCGCGTCATGGTGGCCGCAGGGGCGGGTGCGCTCATGGCCCGGGCTGCTCGCCGGCTGCTCGGGCCGTCGGTCAAGGAGCGTCTGTCCGAGTTGGAGAAGCGCACCGAACAACTGCTGGAACGCAACCACATCGCACAGGAGTTGCACGACACCCTCGGCCACGCGCTGACTCTGGCCGTGGTGCAGGCGGGTGCTGCCCGGGCGGCAGGCGACCCGGATTTCACCGATCGGGCGCTGGATGCCATCGAGGAGACGGGACGGGCCGCGCTGGAGGACCTGGATCGAGTCCTGCTCGTGCTGCGCGAGACGGGGCGGCCGGCCGGTACCCGGCCGGCTCTTGGCGAGGCGGGCCGTCTGCTGGAATCCGCGCGGTCTTCGGGTGCGCGGGTGGACGCCGAGGTGACCGGGATGTTGGAGCACCTTCCAGGACCGGTCTCCCGTGAGGCCTACCGGATGCTCCAGGAGGCTCTCACCAACGTGCTGCGGCACGCGGGCCCCGTCCGCATCGGCGTCCGCATCGCCGTGGAGGAGACGCGCCTGCACCTCGAGGTACGCAATCCGCTGCCTGCAGAGACGTCGATGGCCGGCACGGGCGGTGGCAGCGGGCTGCGCAGAATCCGTGAGCGTGCCGCGATGCTCGGCGGCGAGGCCCGGGCTGGGCAGGACGGCGGCCAGTGGCTGCTGCACGTCGATCTGCCACTGCGGTGATCTAGGCTGACCGGATGCCGCTCACCGTTCTCCTGGTCGACGACGAGCCCCTCGTACGGGCCGGCCTGCGCGCTGTGCTGGAGGCCCAACCGGACATCGAGGTGGTGGGCGAGGCCGCCGACGGGGCCGCCGTAATCCCCTCGGTACGGCAACTACGCCCCGGCGTCGTCGTCATGGACGTACGCATGCCGCTGATGGACGGCATCGAGGCCACGCGGACGGTGCTGCGCACGGTGCCCGACCCGCCGAAGATCGTGGTGTGACGACCTTCGAGAACGACGAGTACGTGTACGGGGCGCTACGCGCGGGCGCCGACGGCTTCCTGCTCAAGCGGGCACGGCCGGCGGAGATCGTGCACGCCGTACGGCTGGTGGCCGAGGGCGACTCCCTGCTGTTCCCGGCCGCGGTGCGGCAGTTGGCCGCCTCCTACGGCCGGGACCACTGCAATGCTGCGGCCCGGACCGCCATGAAGCGTGCCGCACTGACCGAGCGGGAGGGGGACGTGCTGCGTCTCATGGCGCGTGGCCTGTCCAACGCGGAGATCGCCGCGCGCCTGGTCGTGGGGACCGAAACCGTCAAGTCGCACGTGAGCTCCGTACTGGCGAAACTTGACGCACGGGACCGCACACAGGCGGTCATCGCGGCCTACGAGTCCGGCTTCGTCTCCCCGGGCTGAGGATCGGGCGGCGACCGGAGCCTGCACCTATCCGCGCCCAGGCGCACCTGTGCGCGCCCGTGAGTCGCCCGCTACGTTGCGGCATCAATTGAAGTGCTTGGCATGGAAGCCAGTTCGACATCTGTGCCAGGTCGCTGAACCGCTCTGGGCGTCAGAGTAGCCGCGGTGCGGTCGAGGATGAGGGCGCCTACGCGTGGCACATGCCGTTGTTGACCATCTGGGTGTGATGTGCGACCACCGGGCGCGCGCTCTTGGCCAGGGACTTCACGAGCGGGTTGGTGCCCGAGGTGATCTCCTTGTCGATGAGCGCGAGAGTCTCCACGTGGGCGGGGTACTGGGCCTTGAGCCACGCGGCATCGTACGCGGGCGTCCCGGCGAGGGACTCGAGGGCGGCGGATTGCCTCAGCTGTGCGTCCGTTTGCCCGGACGGAAGTGCCACGCCGAGTTGTGCCGCGGTCTTTACGACACCGGCATCAAGGGCGGTGTGGTCGCGGATGAAGTCGGCACCGACCCGCTTGACGCAGGCGGTGGTCGCGGCGCGCTGAGCTTGCTGACTAACCGTGATTTCCCACAGGTTTCCCTGATGGGCCGCGGTCAGGAGCTGCCTGTCCAGGGTGGAGACCGGTGACAGCGAGAACGACGACGAAGCGAGGGCCGGGAGCGACGTGGCACCCATGACGCACAGGGTGGCGGCGCAGACGGCGGCGGAACGTGCACGGAATCGAGTCGTGTACATGAGTCCTCCACAGGTCGCACGTGTAATCCTCGACGAAACCCCATCCTTGTTACTCGAAGCGTGACAAATCGTACCTATGACATGGTTCACCCGGTCGAGGTCCTCGGCAACTGAGGACCCGGGCGCGTCTGTCAGCTTCGGTGGTGGTCGGGCGTCGATCCTCGGCGACGGACCGTACGACCTTCGTAGTCCACGCCGAGTACGAGAAGTTGCGGATCCCCGCGTGAAATGGACGGTCAGACACCTGTCCGGAAAACGCGAGGCCTCGGGCGGCGACCAAGGGATACGACGCGTTCCACCCCGTACGCCGGGCATTCAACTTGCCGTGCGGGAGCGGGCTTTGGTCACTCCAGCACTGCCCCCACCAGGTCCAGCCCCAGGTCGTGGGTGTGGTGGACCGAGAGGCCCTCGTCGAGGAACCAGGCGTCGGTGGCTTCCGGGTGGGGGCCCACGACGCCGACGCGGCCGCTGCCGAAGGGGGTGACCAGGGCGGCGATGGTGCTGTTCGGGTAGGTGGCGAGGATGGTGACGTCGGCGTCGCGGTCGAGGATGAAGTGCGGGCCGTCCTGGAAGTAGAGAGTGCGGGGGATGCCGCGCCATGCGGTTTCCACCAGGGTGTCGCGGTCGTTGCGGACGGTGGCGCCGGGCGTGGCGATGTATTGGTCGGTGTCACCCGGGAGGAGCGCGAAGCCGGGGGTGGCGCCGGCCAGGTAGCCGCCCAGGCAGAAGCCCAGGTAGCGCCCGCCGCCGTGGACGTAGTCGCGGATCTCGTCAGCGTGCTTCTTCAGGCGGCGGTACGCGGCGGAGAGGGAGCCTCCGCCGGGCTGGGCGTAGACGTGGGCGTGGGCCAGGGCCGCGGCGGAGAGCGGGATCTCCTCGTGCGGTCCGGTGTAGCGGACGTCGAGGTCCCAGGGGCCGGAGGCGAGCAGTGCGGCGACCGCCTCGGAGCAGCCGGCGGGGCGGGCGGCCGGGCCTCGGTAGACGAGGGCCAGGGGGCGTCCGCCGGGAGCGGGGAGCGGAGGCTGCTCCGGGGTGCTCCGGGCACCGAAGGCCCGGCGGAGGGAGTGGAGGAAGTCGGAAGCAGGTGGCATGGATACTCACCGCCACGGTTGGTGGTTGTCACCGGGAGTGGCTCGTGTGGTGAGGGGTCGGCTGGGGTGACGGGTCGTCGGCGGGACGGAGGGCGCGGCCCTGGGCGGGGACGCCGCGCCATGCCGTGCCGGGAGTGAGGTACTCGCCCTTCATGACCAAGGAGAGGGCGTCGAGCCAGACGCCTTCACCGACGACCCCGTCGTACAGCACAACCGTGCGGCTGCCGACGGTGGCACCTGCCCGGACGGTGACCTTCGACATCTTCATGACCCGGTCCTCGAACAGGTGCGTCTGCAGGCTTACGCCTGGGCCGATCTCCGCCTCATCGCCGACCTCGACCAGGTCGAACTCGGTGAGGAAGGTGGTGCTGATCCACGTGCGCCGGCCGATCCGCGCGCCGAACAGGCGCAGCGCGGGCGGCAGGAACGGGGTGCCGGTGAGGGTGGCGAGTCCGGCGGGGACGGCGGCCGCCTCGTAGAGACCGGTGACGAACTCGGTGCGGCGGACGAACCAGCTCCACAGGGGCGCGACGTGCGGCTCGTAGGTTCCGATGACGAGGCGTTTGAGCAGGGCACAGTAGGCGATGACGATCAGGCCTGCGGTCATGAGGAGGAGGGGGGCGAGGAGGACGGAGAGGGCCGGGCCGGTGTCGTGGGCGACGCCGGAGAGGGCGAGGAAGAAGAGGAAGGCGGTCACGCCCAGAACGGACGCGGGCATGGTGACGCGGAAGAACTCGATGGCCAGGCGACGGCGGACCGCCTTGGGCGTGGGCCGGAACGTCAGTTCCTCGGGGAAGTTGCCGCTGCTCTGGCGCTGCGGGAGGTGGATCGCGGGCGAGCCCAGCCAGGAGGTGCCGGCGGGCACCCCGTCCTGCGGCGGGACGGTGCCGACGCCGATCAGGGAGCCCGGCCCGGTCCGCGTCCCGGCAGGCAGGTAAGCGGCGTTGCCGACGAACGCGTGGCGGCCGATCTCGGTGGGTCGGCAGTCGACCCGGCCGCCCGCGAAGGCGGCGCCGCCGACCCCCGCCATGTCCGCGACGAAGCTGCCCTCGCCGAGCGCGAGCAGGTCCGGGTCGAGGTGGGAGGCGGTGGAGACCTCGGCGCCGGGGCCGATGCGCGCGCCCAGCAGCCGTAGCCAGGGGACGGTGTAGAGGGTGGCGTACAGGGAGTTGGTGACGGCGAGGCTGGACTCCAGCAGCTTGTCCGAGAGCCACTTGCGGATGCCCAGGACCGATCGGACCGGGTGGGTGCCGACCGGGGAGCGGCGCAGCACCAGCCGCTTGGCGAGGGCGATCGCGGCGCAGGCGGTGACGACGTAGAGCGGGCCCGCCAGGATGAGGCCGGCCAGGACCGTGAGCGGAGTGCCCCAGGCGAGCCAGGTGAACCAGATCAGCGCGGAGCTCGGCAGCGCGACGGCCAGTCTGAGGATTTCGAGGAGGACGACGCCGAGTTGCGCCGCGGCGACATACCGGGGCCGTCGGCGCTCGGCCGTGCCGCCGGCCCGCAGCATGTCCTCGACGTGCGGGGCCAGCGCCTCCACCGGGACCGGCGGCGATCCGGCCCAACGGGCCCCGGCCGGCACCACCTCGCCCTCGCCGAGCACCGACTGCTCGCCGAGCCCGGAACCGGCTTCCATATGGGCGCCCGGCTCCAGCACCGCGTGCGCGCCCACGTAGGCGCGGGGGCCGATGTCGATCGGGGCGACCGTCACCCAGCCGTCCGCCACCCGCCAGGCGCCCAGCATGACGCCGTAGCCAACCGAGGCGTCCGCGCCGACCTGAAGCAGGGACGGCAGCGGGACGGCGCTGGTGGCGAGGGTCGTCCGCGGCCCGATCCGGGCGCCCAGCAGCCGCAGATAGCACCCGACCAGGGGGGAGCCGCTCAGCTCGGGCAGCGGGCTGACTCTCAGCAGCAGGGCGAGCGCCCAGAGTCGGATGTAGGTCGCGCCCCACAGAGGGTATCGGCCCGGCCGGATGCCGGCGGCGAGGGGGCGGGCGAGGACGGCGGGCAGCAGCCAGCGGATGCCGAAGTAGCTGATGAGTGCCGCGAGTACGGACTGCACGGGGACCGGCGTCCCGCTGGTGACCTGGCCCCCCTGCCAGCTGTCGACACCGGCGAAGGGGAGGGTGATGAGGGAGAGCAGGAGGTAGATCACTCCGGCCTGGACCAGACCGGCGGCGGCGATCCGGCCGCTGCCGTGCCGGAGCGGACGGGGGCGGGCCAGGGGTGTCGTGGGCGAGCCGTCGACAGCGGTGGCCGGGCCCTCGCCGCGCATCCTGGGGGTGTCGTCCGGGGTGTCCAGGCGTGCGGCGAGCCGGCCCACGGTCGGGTTGGCGTAGAGGTCGCGCAGGGTGGGGCCGACGCCGGCCCCGATGCCCCGGCCGCGGAGCAGCGACACGGCCTGGGCGGCGAGCAGCGAGTGCCCGCCGAGATCGACGAAGAAGTCCGCCTCGGTGGACAGCGCGTCGGGGGCGATGCCGAAGACCTCCGCCCAGACGTCCCGCACCTGGGTCTCCAACTCGCCCCGCGGGGCCTTCACACGCCCCCCGCTGACCAGCCGTCGGCCGGTCGGGGCGGGCAGCTGCTTCCGGTCCACCTTGCCGCTCGGCAAGGCGGGCAGCCGAGGCAGGATGTCGAGGAATTGCGGGACCATATAGGCGGGGAGCCGCTGCCGCAGGTGCCCGTGCAGGCGGGCGATCAGGGCATCCTCGTCCCCCGTCCCGGCCCACACCGTGCCGGTCCGCCGCGCCGTGCCGTGTGCCGTCGGCACCACGTACGCGGACAGTTCCCGGCGGTTCCCCGCTCCGTTCTGGTCCGGTATCGCGACGAGCGCGGTGGCAGCCTCGGCCACGCCGGGATCTTCGAGCAGCACATTGTCGATCTCGCCGAGATCGACCCGGTATCCCCGCACCTTGACCTCGTCGTCGGCCCGCCCCAGGAACTCGATCTCGCCGTCCGCCGTGAGCCGGCCGAGGTCGCCGGTGCGGTAGAGCCGGCTGCCCCGGGGGGCCAGCGGGTGCTCGATGAAGCGTTCCGCGGTCAGTTCCGGACGCCCCACATAGCCCCGGGCGACACCGGGACCGCCGACACAGATTTCGCCGACCGCCCCCGCGGGGACCAACCGGCGACGGTCGTCCAGCAGCACCACCGTGTAGGTGGGCAGCGATGTGCCGATCGTGACCGGCCGCCCCGGCCGGAGTTCCGTGACGGTCGCGGTGACGGTCGTCTCCGTCGGCCCGTACGTGTTGAGGATCCGGCGGCCCGGCCGGCTCCACCGCTCGACGAGCTGAGCCGGGCAGGCTTCGCCGCCCACCACGACGGTACGGAGCCCCGGCAGATCCCTGGGGATCGTCGCCAGCAGCGTCGGCACGCAGTACAGCACCGTGATTCCGGACTCCTCCAGCGCGTCGGCCAGTTCGGCGCCGAACAGCCCGGTTCCGGAGCCGACCGGCCCTGCGACGAGGGTTGCGCCGACCGTCCAGGTCGGCCAGATCTCCTCGATGGAGAAGTCGAACGCGATGATCATGCCCTGGTGGACCCGGTCTTCCGGACGTATGTCGTAGACGTCCGGGACGACGTCGAGGAAGTTGCAGATGCTGGAGTGCGCGATGGCCACGCCCTTGGGACGGCCGGTGGAGCCCGAGGTGTACATGATGTAGGCGAGGGGGTCGTCGCCGGCCGCGCAGGCGGTGGGCTCGTCGGCCCGCAGGCCCGCCGCTCCCCGCCGGACGCCTGTCGCCCCACCCCGGACATCCGGGGTGTCCGGCCGGGTGGCCGGTACGGAGGCCAACGCGGCCCCGCACCGGTCGAGTTCCACCAGCCGCGTCCGCTCCCCGAGGCACGGCTTCTCGAGGTCTGACTCCCGAAGGTTCGGCTTCCTGAGGCTTGGCTTCACGCGGTCCGGCACCCCCGCCGGCAGCCCGGCCGCCAGCTCGGACACCGTCAGCACCACGTCCACCTGCGCGTCCGCCGTGATGAAGGCGACCCGGTCCGGGGGCGCCGCCGGGTCGACCGGTACGAACGCGGCGCCCGCCTTGCCCACCGCCAGCAGCGCGGCGTACATGTCCACCGATCGCGGCAGCAGGATCGCGACCCGGGATCCCTGGCCGACGCCCAGCCCGCGGAGAAGGTGCGCGAGCCGATTGGCGTGGGCGTCGAGTTCGGCGTAGGTCAGGACGTGCTCCCCGCACTCCAGTGCCGTTGCCGAGGGCACCCGGTCACAGCTGGCTTCGAAGAGGCTGTGCAGGCGCGCCGCGCCCCTCTTGGTCGTGGTCATGACTCCATCGCATCGCCGAACCCCGGTGATCGCATCTCCGGTCCGGGCACCTCGTTGACCTGCCCGTTTTCGCGGGGTGCGGGCCGCACCTCGTGCGGGCAGGGCCGGGGGCCCATCCGTGGGACGGGGCGGGGTGAGGTGGGCCGATCCGTGAAACGGGTCGTGTCGGGGCGGTCAGCTGCGGACGGGGCGAGGCGGGTCATCCGCGGGACGGGGCCGTCAGCAATCAGCGACTGGCCGGCGCGACGAGGGGTCGCACCACGGAGTCCGGCATCGATGCCGACATCGAGCGGAGGTGAGCCGAAAAAGGGCGGGCGCCACAGTGCTGTCCCGGTGTCCTCTCCGCGCGAGGGAGCCATTCTGGGAGCCAATCACGGCGTCTGATTGCGGACGAACACGGACTGCCACGGACGATGGCGCCGCACAAGCGCAGGTGAGCCGGGGCCTGCGAACCCCTCTCCCTGAGCGCTCGGTTAGGCCTGCCTTAACGGCGCCATAAGGATCTCTTCCTCTCGCCCCCAGCAGGCGACTTCGACGGCTCCTGGGGCTAGCTTGCTGATCGCTCCCCCCACGGGATCGGCCGCAGGTCACATCCGGCCGTGGAGCCGTCTGTCGGCGTGGTCCCGCTCGTGCTCACCGCGGCCCTGTCCGCGTCGGTCCGTGACCGCGCGTCGGATGGCGGCCGGCGCGGGCGGTGAGACTCCGGGGCCTGTCCGGCGGCTCAGGTCGGACAGGCCCTGGCGACGGCCGCAGCCGCTGGGGACGGCTGCGGACGTCTCGCGGTGGTCGGCAGGCAGCCGGGTCAGCTGAACGCGGACGCGCAGGTCGTCCGCGTGGCGTGCGCCGGGTCGAGCGCGTTGGCCACCTCATGGAAGGCGATCCGGTCGGTGAGCCCGATCAGCACGTGCTCGGAGAGGTCGAGCGCGCACAGGTTCTGCAGCAGGACGTTGTTGACGTCGGACCCGCTGAGGAACTGCGAACCGTACGGCGTGACCACTTCGTCGTACTTGGTCGCGATGACCGTGTAGTGGACGCCGGCCACGGTGTCCCCACCCGCGTTGAGCTTGGCCAGGAAGGCGGAGCCCGCCACCTGGTCGGCGAGCCCGGGGGTGGCGGCGGAGAGGAGTTCCTCGGCACCGGGGAAGTACGGCAGCAGGTTGGCCAGTCCGCTCAGGGTGGTGCCGTGGTTGTCGGGCGCGACGCCCACGAGGGCGTTCACCTTGGCGGCGCCGCCAAGGAACTTGAGGTAGTAGCGCGGCATCATGCCGCCCTGCGAGTGGCCGACGATGTCGACCTTGGAGGCGCCGGTCGCGCCGAGCACGTTGTCGACGAAGGTCTGGAGCTGCTCGGCGGACGTGGCGATGGGGCCGAGCCCGTAGAAGAGGGGGACGCCCGGCAGCTGGCCGTAGTCGAGGGAGAAGACGCAGTAGCCGCGGCTCTCCAGGTAGGGGGCGAGGGCCAGCCAGTTGTCGACGGAGTTGGCGAACGTCCCGTGGACGAGGACGACGGGGCGGGGGTGGGCTGCGGACGGCTGGCAGGAGTAGTCGTTCCAGCCGCTGCTCGGGGCGGCGGCTTCGGCCGTGGCGGCCGGGACGATGGCGACCGAGGCGGTCAGCAGAAGCGCTGCAAGCGGTCTGAGCAGGCGTTTCCAGGGCAGCATCGGGTGATCTCCTTGCGGCTCATGGGGGGTGCGACGGCTCTACGCCCTGTGATCCGGATCACGAGGATGCTGTGCACTCGTCAAGTTACGAACGAGTAGGCCTTCTGGGAAGTTACGCGTCAGTAAAAACTTTCACCGATAGCCCACCATGCCAATGGTTTCTGGTAATGGGCTGAACGTATGTGACGACCCGTCACCATGCGGGCCTGAGCGGCCCATAGGGCGCGATGGACAGCAACCGACGTAGCAGTGAGCGCATTTCGGACTCCCCGAGCAGCTCCACCCACGGCTGCACCGCCTCGGCCGCGGCCTCTTCGGCGGCCCGGGTACAGGCGAGGCCGCGCTCGGTCAGCACCACCAGCCGGGCGCGAGCGTCCCCGGGGTGGGGCCGCCGCTCGGCGTACCCCTTGCGCACGATCTCGTCCGCGAGCTGGCTCGCCGCCTGCTTGGTCACCCCGAGGTGGGCGGCCGGCTCCGTGACGGTCGCGCCGTCCGGGGCGAGCCGGGCGAACGCGAAACCGTGCGCGGGCCGCAGCCCTTCGAAGCCGCGCGCGACAACACCGGCATGAATGCGCTGCGTCAGCTCACCCGCGACGGCGAGCAGGGCGGCGAGATCCCCGCCGGCACCCGCGCCCCCTTGCACACGGTCAGCCGGGAGGAGATCTTCCATCTGCTCAGCGGTGAGCTGCTGATCACGCTCGACGGCCGCCCCGAGCGGATCACCGCGGGGGACACGGTGATCGTCAATCCCGGTGTGGCCCTCGGCGTCGAGAATCCGACGGGTGAGGTCGCCGTCTCCTGGGTCACCACCTCCATCGGTCTGGAGGCGAAACTCGCCGACGGTACGCGGATCGCTCCCCCGTGGGCCCGCTGACCGGCGGAACAGCTAGGCGGCCAGCGCCCCCGGCATCACCGCGCGCGGCCCGAACCTGGCTCGCGCGCGGTCCGCGACCTCCTCGATCCGGCGGACCTTCTCGTCCACGGGGTCGAAGGTGAGCTGATGGGCCGTCTGCTCGGCGGGGGTCAGTCCCTCTGCGCGCAGGGCGAACACCCGCACCCGGGCACGCTGCAGCCCGAGCGCCCCGTACATGCGGTACGCCTCGGCGGTGAGCGCCGCCGAGTGCGCGGTCGGCTCGGCGAGGGTACGGCTGCGGGTCGTCGCGGAGCGGTCGGCGTAGCGCACGGTGAGGGTGAGCGTGCGGCACACCCGCTCGAGGTTGCGCAGCCGGGTGCCCAGTTCCCCGGTGGCGGACAGCAGGGCGCGCCGGTGCCGGACCGAGTCCAGTTCGTCGCGCTCGAAGGACCGTTCGATGGCGAGCGAGCGCGAGACGGCGTTGGGTACGACCCGGCCGCGGTCGACACCGTTCGCCTTCTCGTGCAGTTCGCGTCCGGCCCGGGCGCCGACGAGCCGCTGCACCGCCGAGAGGGGCGCGGCGGCGAGCTTGCCGACGGTGTCGAGCCCGTACTCGCCCAGGGTGCGGGCGGTGACGCCGCCGACCCCGGGCAGGGCCCGGACCGGCAGAGGGGCCAGGAACGCGGTGACGGCGTCCGGCTCCCCGGGGACCACGCGGACCGTCCCGGGCGCCGCCTCCCGCAGGGCCATACGGGCCAGCATCGGCCCGGGCCCGGCGCCGATCGCGCAGTCGACCCCGTGGTGCGCGAGGGCCCGTACCCGGATCAGCGTGGCCAGTTCGGCGGCGTCCCGTCCGAAGTAGCGCTGGGCGCCACGCAGATCGGCCAGCGCCCCGTCGGGCGGCAGTGCCTCGACGACGGGGGTGAACTCCTCGAGGAGTCCGAGCAGCCCCGGCAGCGCCGCCTCGTACATCACAGGCAGCTGGAAACGTACGCAAAGGATGGTCATCCCGCACTCCCCGGACTCTGGTGCCACAACTTCTTTCCACCCGCCGGGCCTTCGCCCGCGGGACGCAGATCGGCCCAGGGGTTCATCTCGTACCCCGTGGACATCCGGATGCGGCGGCCCTTCGCCGCGTCACCGTCACCGTCGCCGTCGTCGTCCGGCTGCCTCGGCGCGGGCTCGGCCAGTCGCTCCGCCACCACGTCGAGGCCGCCCTCGGCACGCAGTTCGGCCAGTTCGGCGAGGTTCCAGGCGGCGGAGCCCACCACGCTGAGGCTGCGCGGTCCGCGCCTCTGCACCACTCCGCGCACCAGCAGCAGCCAGGAGTGGAAGACGGTGTGGGCACAGGCGTCGTGGGAGTCGTCGAAGAAGGCGAGGTCGACCAGACCCGTGCCGTCGTCCAGCGTGCTGAAGATGACCCGCTTTCCGGAGCGGATGGGCGGGGTCTGGGTGGCAGCCTTGGCGCCCGCGACCAGTACCGTCTCACCGTGCCGCGCCGAGCGCAGCCGGTGTGCCGGGACCACGCCCAGTTCGTCGAGGAACGCACGGTGGTCGTCCATCAGATTGCGTGAGACGTCCATGGAGAGCACGCCGAGTTCGGCGCTGAGCCGCTCGGCCGCGGAGAGGTCGGGGAGCCCGGCCGAGGCCGTCTTCCGCCCGCCCGCCAGGGGGAGTTGGCCGCCGCCTCCGCTCCGGGCGCCCCGGTGCAGCTCGGTCAGGTGCAACTGGAGGTCGCGGCGGTTGGCGCCGAACGCGTCCAGCGCGCCGACCTGGGCGAGCCGCTGGGCGACGGGACGGCTCGGCCGGGCCCGCTCCCAGAAGTCGAGCAGCGAGGCGTACGGCTGTCCGGCCTCGATCCGCTTCGCCTCGGCCTCGCTGATGCCGTGCACGTCGGAGAGGGCGAGACGGAGCCCCCAGCGCCCGGTGGATCCCGCGGATTCAGACACCAGTTCGATCCGATGTGCCGACCCCGACTTGTTCACGTCCAGCGGCAGGATCGGCACCCCCCGGCGCCGCGCGTCCGCCAGCAGCAGCCGCTGGGGATACATCCCGGGGTCGTGGGTGAGCAGCCCGGCATAGAAGGCGGCCGGGTGATGGGCCTTCAGCCACGCCGACTGGTACGTAGGGACGGCGAAGGCGACCGCGTGCGCCTTGCAGAAGCCGTAGGATCCGAAGGCCTCGACGATCTCCCAGGTACGCCGAATCGTTTCTGTGTCATATCCGTTCGCCGCCGCCCGCTGGGCGAACCAGACCCGGATCCGCCCCTGCGACTCCGCGTCGGACAGCCCGCGCCGCACTCGGTCCGCCTCGTCGCGCCCGCAGCCGGTCACGATGTCCAGGATGTGGATGATCTGCTCGTGGAAGACGACGACGCCGTACGTCTCCTTCAGCGGCTCCTCCAGGTCCCGGTGCGGATAGCGGATGGGCGCCCGTCCGTGCCGCGCCTCGATGAACGGCCGGACCATGTCGGCCGCCACCGGACCGGGCCGGAACAGGGAGATGTCCACGACGAGATCGTGGAAGTCGGCCGGCTGGAGCCGGCCCACCAGGTCCCGCTGACCCGGTGACTCGATCTGGAAGCAGCCCAGCGTCTCGGTGGAGCGGATGAGACCGTACGTCGCCGGGTCGCCCGGCGGCAGGGAGTCCAGGTCGAGCCGCTCTCCCGCCGTCCGCTCCACCTCCGCGACCGCGTGCGCCATCGCGGACTGCATCCGCACGCCGAGCACGTCGAGCTTGAGCAGCCCGAGTTCCTCGACGTCGTCCTTGTCGAACTGCGACATGGGGAAGCCCTCGCCGCTGGTCGGCATGACCGGTGTACGGGAGAGAAGGGAGGCGTCGGAGAGCAGCACGCCACACGGGTGCATGGCGACGCCGCGCGGGAGGGCGTCCAGGGCCTCGACCAGTTCCCAGAAGTTTCCGTAGCTCCCCCGTTCCGCGGCCAGTGACTTGAGTTCGGGCAGTTCGTCCAGGGCCGCACGGGCGTCACGGGCGCGGATGTGCGGGAAGGACTTGGCGATGCGGTCGATGTCGGCCGGGTCCATGGACAGGGCCGCGCCCACGTCGCGGATCGCGTGGCGGACACGGTAGGTCTCCGGCATCGCGACCGTCGCGACCCGCTCGGTGCCGAACCGGCCGATGATCGCGCGGTAGACCTCGAGCCGGCGCGCGGACTCCACGTCGATGTCGATGTCGGGCAGGGCCAGCCGGCGCTTGGACAGGAAGCGCTCCATCAGCAGGCCGTGCTCGACGGGGTCGGCGTGCGCGATACCGAGGAGGTGGTTGACGAGGGAGCCCGCGCCGGAGCCGCGCGCGGCAACCCGGATGCCCATCTTCCGTACGTCGTCCACGACTTGGGCGACCGTGAGGAAGTAGGACGCGAACCCGTGGTGGGCGATGATGTCCAGTTCGTCGTGCATTCGCTCCCAGTAGGCGCGCCTGGTGTCGTAGCCGCGCAGCACCATGCCCGCGGCCGCCCGGGAGGCGAGCGCGCGCTGGGCGGTGCGGTGGCCGGCGCCCACCAGGTACGGCTCGGGGAAGTGGACCGTGCCGATGCCGAGGTCGTCCTCGGGGTCGACCAGACACTCGGCGGCGGTGTCCCGGGTCTGCTCCAGCAGGCGGTGGGCGGTGTCACGGCGGTAGCCCGCGGCCTCGACGATCCGCTCGGCGACCGTGAGCATGGCCGGTGCGTCCTTGAGCCAGGCCTCTCCCGAGTCCAGTTCCTTGGTGGGGTCGACGGGGACGAGACGGCGGGCGGCGTCCAGGACGTCGGCGACCGGGCCGAGGCCCGGATCGGCGTACCGCACGGCGTTGCTGAGCACGGGACGGATGCCCTGCTCGACGGCGAGGCCGAGGGTGCGGGCGGCCAGGCGCAGCGAGCCGGGTCCGGTGCCGGTGCGGCCGTGCCAGACGACCTCCAGACGCAGAGCGTCACCGTAGACCTCGCGCCAGGGCGCCAGCAGCCTGGCCGCACGGTCCGGCCGTCCCGCCGCGAGGGCGCGGCCCACGTCGGAGGCGGGGCCGAGCAGGACGGTCAGACCATCGCCGTGGTTGTCGGCCCAGGGCAGCAACGGGGTGCCCTCGGATGAGGGAGAAGCCGAGAGCCTGGGGGAATGGACGGCGGTGATCAGCCGGCACAGATCGGCCCAGCCGCGGGCGCCGTCGCGGGCGAGGAAGACCGCACGCGGTGTCGACTCATCGATAAAGGCACCCCCGCGCACGGGAGTACGGCGTCTCTCCCAAGCTCTCGACTCGTCCCCCACTCCCGGCCTCGCTCGATCGGGGGGACCCTCAGGAGCAGGGGTGCCCCCCGTCCGCCGTACGGACCCGGGCTCCCCCACCGCAAGCTCCACCCCGAACAGCGGCCGGACGCCCGCCGCCGCGCACGCCTTGGTGAACCGGACCGCGCCCGCGACGGTGTCCCGGTCGGTGAGCGCGAGGGCGTCCATGCCCAGCTCACCGGCGCGCTCGGCCAGCCGCTCCGGGTGCGAGGCGCCGTAGCGCAGGGAGAACCCGGAGGCGGTGTGCAGATGCGTGAAACCCGGCACACGCACCTCCCGTACCCGTGAGTTCCGCACACGGCTCTCGAACGCCAGTTCCCCATCTCCCTCACCCCCACCATAGACCAATTTTCGAACTCTTGTGCGACATCCGTCGAGCGTGTCCGGTCTGCGCGGACACGGTGACGCGACACGACTGCGGGCACCTGGACCGTGCGGCGGGGACCGTCGGAGAGGCCGCCCGCCGGAGCGCACGCGGGAGTCCCGGACACAAGCGCGCATACGGGAGTCTCGGGATAAAAGGGAGTCCCGCCCCCATGAGTGCGGGGGCGGGACTGCGCCGACGGCGGGAGGATCAGCCGATCTGGGCGCCGACCGCCGAGAGCGCCTCGGCGACCGGCTGGAAGAAGGTCTCGCCGCCCGCGCTGCAGTCGCCGCTGCCGCCGGAGGTGAGGCCGATCGCGGTGTCGCCGTCGAAGAGCGAGCCGCCGCTGTCACCGGGCTCGGCGCAGACGTCCGTCTGGATGAGGCCGCTGACCGTGCCCTCCGAGTAGTTCACGGTGGCGTCCAGGCCGGTGACCGTGCCGGAGTGCACATGGGTCGTCGAACCGCTGCGGCTCACCTTCTCACCGACGGTCGCTTCGCCCGCCTTGGTGATCGTCTGCGTGGAGCCGTCGTAGAGGTCGACCGCGCTCGGGTGGTCGACCTGCGCGGTGTACTTCACCAGACCGAAGTCGTTGCCCGGGAAGCTGGACTGCTCGTTCTGGCCGATCACCTGACCGCTGGAGTCCGACCAGCTGGAGATCGCCTGGGTGCAGTGCCCGGCGGTGAGGAAGTACGGCTGACCGTCCTTGACCACGTTGAAGCCGAGCGAGCAGCGCCCGCCGGAGCCGGTGATGGCGTCGCCGCCCGCGATGAAGGGCTTGAACTCCCCCTTGGAGCGCTTGAGCTCCGCCTTGGCCCCGAGCCCGTCGACCACTTTGGTGAGCTTGGCCCACTCGGTCCCGGAGACGGTCTTGTCGGCGGTGACGACGACCGTGTTGGTCGTGGGGTCGGTCGCCCAGGACGTGCCGGGGATGGTCGCGTCCTTCTTGAGCGTGGTGCGGGCGCCCGTCAGTTCGGCCAGGGAGTTCTGGACGATTCTCGCCCGGGCGCCGGCCGCCTGGACCGTCCGCGCGGCCGCATCGTCCAGCACGTTGACGACGAGCTGCTTCGTCTTCGCGTCGTAATACGTTCCGGCCGCGTCGGTGCCCAGGTCCTGACCGAGCGTCGAGGCGAGCTTTCCGGCCGCGACGGCTGAGAGCGTGTGGGGCGCCTCGGCCTGTCCGGTCTCGCTCGCGTTCGCATTCTGCAAGGTGACACCCGCGGCGATCAGCGCGGCGACGGCCCCGCCTGCCATGGCGGCCCGCCGCCGGGTTATACGTCGGTGCTTCAACTCACGTCCTCCTGTGGGGGGTCGGCCGCGGAGATTGTGGGGACCGCCACGACCGTAAGGCGAACGGGTACGGAGGCGGCGCGGCACACGAGCCACGTCCGCACCCACCGTATGGCCCCACTATTCCGAGGCCCACAGGGAGCACACAAGGTCGACTTCAGGACGCGCGCAGGCCAACGGCCGTACGCCCCCCACCCCTGACCACTTCTGCTTCACCCTCCGGATTGATTCCCGCTGCAAACATTCCGGGAGGGTTATCCCTCTGCCCCACACGAGGTCTAATCCTGTCTTGATTTCGACCCTTCGGGGTCCGGATCCGAGAGAGGGACGACAGACGGGAGTTGCTCCTGCACCGATTGCTCTGCCGTCGGGGGCGCCGGGGTCTGCGGGGCCGGCACCGCCGGGGCCTGCTGCCCGGGGGCTCCGGCCACCGGCTGCTGCGCCCGCTCCAGGAACCTCAGCAGCTCCACCGGGAAGGGCAGGACGAGCGTGGAGTTCTTCTCCGCGGCAACGGCCACCACGGTCTGCAACAGCCGCAGTTGCAGCGCCGCGGGTGTCGCGGCCATCTGCTGCGCCGCTTCAGAGAGCTTCCTGGACGCCTGGAGTTCCGCGTCGGCGTTGATGACGCGGGCTCGCCGCTCACGGTCCGCCTCGGCCTGCCGGGCCATGGACCGCTTCATCGTCTCCGGCAGCGACACGTCCTTGATCTCGACCCGGTCGATGGTGACGCCCCACTCCACGGCCGGGCTGTCGATCATCAACTCCAGCCCCTGGTTGAGCTTTTCGCGATCGGAGAGCAGATCGTCCAGCTCGCTCTTGCCGATGATGGACCTCAGCGAGGTCTGGGCCATCTGCGAGACGGCGAACCGGTAGTCCTCGACGCGGACGATCGCGTCGGCGGGCGAGGTCACCTTGAAGTAGACCACTGCATCCACGCGCACCGTGACGTTGTCCCGGGTGATGCCCTCCTGCGCGGGCACCGGCATCGTCACGATCTGCAGATTGACCTTCTGGAGCCGGTCGACGAAGGGCACGACCATCGTCAGTCCGGGCTCCCGCACCCCGGGCCTGAGCCGCCCGAGACGGAACACCACGCCCCGCTCGTACTGTTTGACGACCCTGGCCGCCGCCATCGCATAGACGGCGCCCACGGACACAAGGGCCGCTCCTGCCGTCAACAGCTCCTCGACCATGCCGGCCCCCTGGGGTCCGAAGTGGGCGTGTTGAGGGGAACACGCCGCACTCACCGCGTGTACTTCGACGGTAACTCCGCGGTGCGGACAAGGGCGAGCCCCCGCACGCCAGTTGCGTGCGGGGGCCCACCTGCTGCCGGCTCGGGCCGTGCCCGGATACCGGGATGCCGGGGCCGGCTCAGTAGACGTGCACCCCGTAGGCGCTGAGCGCCTCGGTGACCGGCTGGAAGAAGGTCGTACCACCGGAGGTGCAGTTGCCGCTGCCGCCGGAGGTCAGACCGTAGGCGGTGGAGCCGCCGTACAGCGGGCCGCCTGAGTCACCGGGCTCGGCGCAGACCGTGGTCTGGATGAGGCCGTAGACGATCTCGCCGTTGCCGTAGTTGACCGTCGCGTTGAGCGCGGTGACCCGGCCGCTGTGCGTCCCGGTCGTGGAGCCGCGGCGGTAGACGGTGGTGCCGACCGAGGGCGTGGCCGCGCTGGTGATGTCCTGGCTGCCCACGGCGCCCGACTTGGCCACCGAGCTGTTGGTGTAGCGCACGATGCCGTAGTCGTTGCCCGGGAAGGAGGAGCCGGCTGTGGTGCCGAGCGTGGTGGTGTGCGAGGAGTTCGACCACCAGGTGCCGGCGCCGTCGGTGCAGTGACCGGCGGTGAGGAAGTAGTAGTTCCCGCTGGAGTCCTGGACGTTGAAGCCCAGCGAGCAGCGCCAGCTACTCGCATAGATGGCGTCGCCGCCGGAGATCAGCTTGTTGAACTTGCCCGGGGTGTGCTTGATGGTGAGGGCACCGGCGTTGCTGCCGGCAGTCTTCTTGATCTTCGCGATCTCGGCCTTGGAGACCGTGCTGTCGACGGTGACGACGACGCGGTTCGTCGCGGGGTCGACGGCCCAGGCGGTGCCCGCGACATCGGAGTTGAGCACCGAGTCGCTCGCCTTGGTGAGCTGGTTGGCGCTGAAGGTGTGCACGTCGCTCGCGTTCGCGTTGGGGACCGCGATCGCGGCAGCGGCCACGAATCCGGTGGCCACGGCGATCAACCGGGTCCGTCTCGCGATGCCGCTTGTGGGGGTGGTGCGCTTGATCCTCACTTTTCGTTCCCTCCAAGGGAAGTCGGGGGTCCACGTGGGGTTGGGGCCCGTGAGGCGCAGCCAAGGGCGCCCTGCCCGGATTCCGGACAAGTCGTGCTCCTGACAAGCGCTGTGGGGGAGTATTCGGCCACACGACCGACCGACGCAAGGGCGCCTTTCGGCCGTGCAGCGTTCAACTTAGAGACCAGCCAGATACGTTGAGGGACTTCTACAGCAAGGTGCGCTCCCCCGCCTCGATCGCGAGGCCCAGCGTGTTGCCGGGCGGCGGGAAGGGGCAGATGAAGTGGTCCGCGAAAGCGCACGGCGGCAGCAGAGCCCGGTTGAAGTCCACCGTCGTACACCCGTCGGCGTCGGGCGCGGGCGGCCGCAGGAACCGGAAGCGGTAACTGCTGTCCCCGCTGGTGGTGTCGGCGAAGACGGCCCACAGCGAGCCGTCGCCCTGCACCGACACCTGGAGCGTGAGGTCCTGTCCGTCGAGCGTGAAGGCGAGCACTCCGCCGAGGCAGAGGCCACGATGCCGGCCGTCGGCGTTCTCGACGTGTACGGTGCGGCCCTCGCCGTACGGGGTGAAGTGGCCCTCGACCGACCAGCGCGGCTCGTAGGGCGTGGCGTCGATGCCCTTGAATGCCTGGCGGGCGGGCGCGGCGGGATCGTAGTCCCGAACGCCCCTGACACCCTCGCGGACGAGGACGACCAGACGGCGCTCGCCTACCGCGACGCGGGCCGCGGTCACGGGTCCCGGGTCGGCGTCGAGGCGGACCTCGCCGGTGAACGGCTTCCCGTCGACGGTCAGACCGTCGCCTTCGGCCGCCGTCAGCACCACCGCGTCACCGTCGTCCGCCCACTGGCCGGGAATGTTCGGAATTCGCCCTTCCGGGTAGTCCTCCAGCCAGGAGGTGCCGGTCAGCGCGAGCGGCCCGTAGGGCTCCGACACCTGGGCGGTGCGGTGCTCGTGCCACTGCTTCCACTCGTCGGATGCGTCCGTCGTCATGTGATCAACCCTTCCATATGGGATCGGCAGGCCCGAGGTGCGAGCGCAGCGTGCCCCGCGTGTATTCCGTGCGGACCGGACCGCGCTGCTGGAGCAACGGCTCGACCCGGTCCGCGAACTCGCCCCGTCCGCCCGGGACGGACGGGGCATGAGGATGAACCCATCGGCCGCGCCCGTCCGGACGAACTCGCCCGCCTCCTCGGCGAGGGCCCGGCAGTACCGGTGAAGCACTGCCGTCCGCCTGCCGCCATGACGGCCCGTCGGACGTCCGGTGGCACGGTCAGGCCGCGGTGCGAAGGGACAGCCGGCGCAGGAAGTCGAGCACGGACCGTGCCGCCGCGTCGTTCTGCCGGAAAGCCGGTCCGCCCGTGCGGGGCCGGGTGAACGCGCCCGAGCCCCGGCCGTCGGTGTGCGGGCCGAGTGCGAAGCGCCGTGGATGAGGGCGGCCGGACCGGTCCAGGACACGCCCGTCGGCGGGGTCCACCGCGAGCAGTCCCTCGGCGGTGGCCGCGGCCCCCTCCACGTGCAGCTCCCGCAACAGCCGGTCCCGGGTGCGCTCGACCGTGGGGTGGGGCAGCCTCGCCTCGACCAGCGCGCGGGCCTCGACGGACACGCCGGGCACGGTGGCGCTCGCCGCCCGGAACACCCCATCCTCGGCGGTGACCGTCATGCCGGCGCCGAGGAACCTCAGCACACCGGCCCGGGACAGCGCCAGCATCTGCCGCAGCCGGGGCCCGGGCGGCCCGGACGCCAGATAGCTGAAGAAGCCGTGCCACCAGGACCCGATGTCGCCGAGCCGCACCAACTGCCCGTAGACGGAGAGCAGTCCGAGAAAGACGGCCAGGTCGGGGCTGTGCGCGGAGTCGTGCCGCCGTGCCAGATCCGCCTCCACATAGGCGCGCAGCCCGTCCTGGAGCGCCTCGTGGGACCGGTAGCGCACTCCGTCCAGCGGATGGTCGAGCGCGGCGAGATCGAGCCGGTCAGCCGGGTCGGGGACGGCGGCGGCGACCAACGCCGGCAGCGACGCCGGGTCGGCCACGGCGTACTTCTCCTCGAAGTCCGTCCAGGCGGCGGTGCGCTCGGGATGGGCCGTGAACAGCCGGTGGTAGTGGGCGAAGCCCAGTTCCTTCTCGACCAGCGGCCACACGTCCCGCCGGAAGTCGAAGCCTCCCGGGCGCGCGAGCAGGGCGTCGACCTGGGCGGGACCGAAGAAGCGCGGCAGCGGCGGCCGCTCGCCCGTCCAGTCGTAGCCGATCTTGGAGTGATACGGCACGCCGCGCCGGGAGCCGACGTACAGGACCGGTTCTCGGCCCGAGGGGACGTAGACGTCGCCCTCGTACCGTCCGCCGCGCCCCTCGGTGAGCAGCACCATGAGGTCGACGAAGGCGAGTCCGAAGCCACGGACGAGGACGGGTTCACCGGCCTTCAGCGAGGACAGCTCGGTGTCGGCCGTGAAGTCGGGCGGCAGATGGACCAGGCCGTGCGTGCGCGCGTACGACGCCAGGGCGCGCTGCTCCTCGTCGAGTTCGGCGTCGAGATGGCCCAGCGTGAGAACGACGAGGTCGGCGAGGAGCGGCTCGGGCCGTCCCTGGAGCCACACCGACTGGCGGCCCTCACGCGGCCCCTCGACCCGGAGGGCGAGACGGGGGTGGTGGTGGACGTGGATGCCGGGCGGCAGGGCGGCGACCGTCTGCTCGTACACCCAGCGCAGGTACGCGCCCTGCCGCTGCCGGTCGGCGAAGACGCGCCCCTCGACGCCCGCCCACTCGTGCAGCGTCGGCCCCCCGCGCACGGGGCCCTCCATGGTCACCGTCTCGTCGGTGAACATGGTGACGTCCTCCGCGTGCGAGTTCATCCACAGCAGCGGTGACTGCGCCTCGCGCCAGATGCGTCCGCCGCCCGGGGGGTACGGGTCCACGAGGTGCACGTCGAGCTCCGAACCGGCATACAGCTCAGGCGCGTTGGCGGCGATTCGTTCCAGCAGACCGGTCCCCCGGGGCCCGGCTCCCACGATCACGAGAGAAGGCCTCATCGGAGGACTCCCGCAGGGACGAGAGAGCCCGCGGTCCACTGGCCCGGACGGTGCCGGGGGACGATACGCGGGGGTACGGCTTCTTCGGCTGCCGCGGCCGGTGGGACGAGGGCGTCGGAGGACATGCGAAGGCTCCGTGATGCGTCGAGTCGAACACGGGGTGCCTTCACACAGGCGACATGCGGCCGAGCCCCTCAGCAGGGCCGCCCACCGAGAGTACGGGGGCGTTTCCCATGGCTGTCAAGGCTGTCCATATTGTGAGCTGTGCGTCTCAAGTCGGTTGACGTGGATACGGAAGCCTGTTCCACTTGGCACATGCATCGACAGCAGCGGCTGGTCACTCGCTCCCACATCGACTTCGGTCGTGTGTGGTCCTGTTCCTGTTGAGCCGACCCCCTGCTCGCCCCGGTTTTGCCGGGCCCCTTCCGCGTTCCTCCCGCGCCTTCACACGCGTTACCCCTCCCCTCTTCGCCTTTCCCCTTCGCGCTGTTCCGCCTTCTGCTCCCAGGAGACCGCAGACCATGCGTGCGTCCTCACGCTCTCGCCACGGCTTTCTTCACCTGTGTCCTCACCGTGCCGGCGGCCCCTGTCCCTGACCGCGTGCGGCGAACTCGGTGATCACCAGGCTCGCCGCCGGAATCGACGGACGGCTTTCCCAGCACAATGCCCCGTCAGGGTGCGTACCGGCAGCGCCTCAGCAGTCGCAGCCGCAGTCGCAGCAATCGCAACCATCGCAGCCGTCGCAGCAGTTGCCGCAGCACTCGCACACGTCGCAGCAGTCCTGGCAGGCCCCCTCCTTGCGCTCCCGGCTCCAGGGGTCCTCGTACGTCCCGCAGCACAGTTGGCAGGTGCAGGCGAGCCCCAGCCACACCGCGCAGCCCGCGATGAGCCCGCGCCGGTCGCGGCGGGGCGGCTCCGGCGGCGGGCCTCCCGGATCCCCGGGGTCGCCGGGCGCGTATGGTCCGCTCGGCGTGTACGGCCCCGAGGGCGGCGGCCCGTACAGCCGGGGCGCGTCGTGCGAGCAGGCGGTCGTACCGAAGGCTCGGTCCACGGACTTCCGCAGCTCGTGGACGAGCAGGACGTGCGCGAGGCGTTTGTCGGCGAAGGTCACTTCGCGCAGCGCGAGCCGTATGCCGTGCAGTGCGTCGTCGGCGAGGAGACGGGCCTCCTCCAGCGAGGTACCGGTGGCCGTCAGAGGGTTCCAGGCACCTGACGCGGCGTCGGCCACCCTGTCCTCGACGGCGTCCAGCAGGTGGGCGAGCCGTCCGAAGAGCAGGCCCGCCTCGGCGAGCGGCTCGGCGTTGCCGGGACGTCCGGCCAGGACCGCCGTGTGCGCGAAGGCGGCGGCGGTGGCGGTCTCGGTCGGTTCGGTGACGGTCAGGATCGCCGTGCCGGGCCCGGCGAGCGCCTCAAGGCCGGCCTGCCGGTCCACGGCGTCGACGAGTACGGCGGTGTCGAACCCGACCGCGGATCCGGTACGGGCGCCGGCCCTGCCCCAGTTCGCGGCGACCCGGCGCGCGGCGGCCGCCACGGGCCTGCGCGCCAACAGCCCGTCACCGTCGGAGATGTGGTCGCGCACCTTGGCGGAGGCGAGCACCAGGGAGACCGCCGCCGCGAGTCGCGCCCCCTCACCCTGGGCGACGGAGGCCGTGCGCATTCCACGCAGCGGGCAAGGACCCGCGGTGCGCCGCCACCCCGTGGTCCGCTCCGACTGAGCCTCCGTCAGAACCGAGACGAGCAGACCGTCGTAGTTCGTGACGACTCTGGCGAGCTGACCGTGGTCGCCGCGCAGCGCGAGGCACAGCCCGCACAGATGCGCCATCCACTGGGTTCTCAGGCCCTCACTCAGCCGGTGACGGCAGGGCCGGACTATTCCGAACACGACACTCCCCCGTGGCTCGTTCGACGTTGAGCTGCGGCATCGTAACGACCCCTTCGTTCACCCGTACGCTCCGACCGTCACCCGAACGCCAACGAACATAATATTTCACTCTCAGTCAGCAGCCGTATCTCTTACAGCCCTTGGGGTACGCGGGCTCTCGACGTATTGGCCGTGCACCAGTACCGTCACGAAACCCCCGCGCGCCGTCTATCCACTTGGCGCTGCATCCGCATCATGGACGACCATGGGGTTGCGGAAAGCATGAAGGACCGCTGTGAGAGGAGGCGTCCATGGGATCGGTACGCAAGGCGAGCGCCTGGCTGGGCCTCGTCGACGACAACGATGACGAGCGTTACTACGAAGACGACTACGCCGAGGGTCAGGAGCACGGCGACACCTGGGTGACCGACCCGCACGTGAAGGTCGCCTCCGAGTCGGCGGAGGAGAAGGGCCGCCGGATCGGCACGGTCACCCCGGACAGCTTCCGGGACGCCCGCGTCATCGGCGAACTCTTCCGGGACGGCGTCCCGGTCATCATGAACTTGACGAACATGGAGTCGCCTGACGCCAAGCGTGTGGTGGACTTCGCAGCCGGTCTGATCTTCGGCCTGCGTGGCTCGATCGACCGTGTCTCCAACCGCGTGTTCCTGCTGACCCCCGCGAACACGGAGATCGTCAGCGGCGACGCCGCGAGCCGGCAGAACAACGGCTTCTTCAACCAGAGCTGAGGCAGGGCCGCTCACCGGCCCTGCCCGCTTCGGGCACGGTCACCGGAAGGCGTCGAGTCCGGTGAGCGCCTTGCCCAGCACGAGCTGGTGCATCTCGACGGTGCCCTCGTAGGTGAGCACCGACTCCAGGTTGGTGGCGTGCCGCATCACCGGGTACTCGAGCGAGATCCCGTTGGCGCCGAGGATCGTGCGGGCGGTACGGCAGATCTCGATCGCCTCGCGCACGTTGTTGAGCTTGCCGAAGCTGATCTGCTCGGGACGGAGCCGTCCCGCGTCCATGCGCCGCCCCAGATGGTGGGCGAGCAGAATCCCCTTGTGCAGTTCGACCGCCATGTCGGCGAGCTTCGCCTGGGTCAGCTGGAACCCGCCGATGGGCCTGCCGAACTGCTCCCTGCTCTTCGCGTACCCGACGGCGGACTCGAAACACGACCGGGCCGCGCCCATGGCACCCCACACGATGCCGTACCGGGCGTGCGAGAGACAGCTGAGCGGCCCCTTGAGCCCGACGACACCGGGCAGTACGGCGTCGGAGGGCAGCCGCACGTCGTCCAGGACGAGTTCGCTGGTGACGGAGGCCCGCAGGGACCACTTGTGCCGGATCTCCGGGGCGGAGAACCCGGGACTGCCGGCCGGGACGACGAACCCGCGGATCCCCTCGTCGGTGCGCGCCCAGACCACTGCGACACCGGCGACGGAACCGTTGGTGATCCACATCTTGCGGCCGTTGAGCACCCAGTCCCCGCCGTCGCGCTTGGCGTGGGTGCGCATCGAGGCGGGGTCGGAGCCGTGGTCGGGTTCGGTGAGCCCGAAGCACCCGATGACCTCGCCCGCCGCCATGCGCGGCAGCCATTCCTGCTTCTGCTCCTCGCTCCCGAACCGGTGGATCGCGTACATGGCGAGGGAGCCCTGGACGGAGACCAGGGACCGGATACCGGAGTCGGCGGCCTCCAGTTCCAGACAGGCGAGCCCGTACTGCACGGCACTGGCCCCGGCGCAGCCGTACCCGCTCAGGGACATGCCGAGCGCACCGAGCGAGCCCAGTTCCTTGGCGAGTTCGCGGATCCCCGGCAGCTCCCCCGTCTCGTACCAATCGGCCACGTACGGCAGTACGCGTTCGGCCGCCCAGGTCCGCACGGTGTCGCGGATGGCGAGGTCCTCGGCCTCCAGCAGGTCGTCGAGCCCGAGCGGATCGGTGGGGTCGAAGGGCGGCAACGTCGAGGACGCGGACATGGAGCAGCCTCCGTGACACTGAAAACTAGCAGCGCTAACCGAACCGGACGGCCCGACCGTACGTCGCGCCGGGCCGCACGTCCAGTATCGGGCGCCGTCCGGTCCGCGGGCACCGTCAGGCGGTGACGCGTGAGTCCGCGGCCTCGCGCTGTGCGGGCACCGCGGCCGAGCCGGGCGCGGGTGGCGCCTCACAGTTCATGACCCTCGGCAGCCGCAGTGCCATCACCGCGCCCAACAGCAAGAGCGCGGCGCTGACCAGAAGTGTCACATGCAGGCCGTGGACGAAGGAGTCGCGCGCGGCGTGCCGCAGGACGGCGCCGCGTGCCCCGCCCAGCCGGCCGGCCACCTCGTACGCCTCCCCCAGCGACTGACCGGCGGCCCGGGAGGCCGACGCCGGAACCCCGGGCACCGAGGACAGGCCCGGCGCGTACGCCGCGTTCATCACACTGCCGAGCAGCGCGATCCCTATGCCCGCGCCCAGCTGGTACGAGGTCTCACCGATCGCCGCCGCTCCGCCTGACTGCGACTGCGGCGCCTCGCTCAGCATCGACTCGTACGCCCCGAAGAGCGTCGTCTCAAGGCCGAAGCCGAGCAGGACGAAACCGGACAGCAGCAGGGACGGGTTGTCCCGGTCGCCCATCGCCGTCAGCGTGATCACCGCCGCGGCCGTGAGGCAGAAACCGAACGCGACCATGCGTCGCGGACCGAAGCGGCGCAGCGCCTTCGAGCCGACCAGGCCGGCCGCCATCGCCGCGAGCGTCAAAGGAAGCAGCCTCAGCCCCGTCGCCAGGGGCGAGAGGTGCAGCACCAGCTGCAGATACTGGGCCGCGATCAGCTCGAGCCCAACCAGGGCCAGCATCGCGAGCACGATGCAGCCGACCGACGTGCTGAACGCCGGACGCGCGAACATCCGCAGATCCACCAGGGGGTGCCTACGGCGTCGCTGCCGCCGTACGAAGGCCACCATCAGGACCGCGCCCACCACCGGCGGCAGCAGCGTCCACGCGCTCAGCAGCGGCGCTCCGCCACCGAGCCGCTTGACGCCGAGGATCAGTCCGAACAGACCGGCCGCGGCCATGAGCGCTCCGACCACGTCCCAGGGACCGTCGCGGTCGCCCGTCGACTCCGGCAGCAGGAGCCGCCCGACCGGCAGGCTGACCAGCATCAGCGGGATGTTGATCAGGAAGACCGAACCCCACCAGAAGTGCTCGAGGAGGAAGCCGCCCAGCAGCGGCCCGACCGCCGCCCCCACCGCGGCCACCGCGCTCCAGATACCGATCGCGGTCGCCCGCTCGCGGCGGTCGGGGAAGACCTGCCGGAGGATGGACAGCGTGGCGGGCATGATCATCGCGCCGCCCACACCGAGCAGCGCCCGCGCCGCGATCAGCACCTGCGGGTCCCGGGAGAGCGCGGCAAGACCGGAGGCGATGCCGAAGAGGCCGTAGCCGAGCAGCAGGACCCGTCTGCGGCCGACCCGGTCGCCCAGCGTGCCGAACAGGATCAACAGCGAGGCGCAGACCAGCGGATAGGTGTCTACGATCCAGAGCAGTTCTATGGCGCTGGGCTTGAGGTCCTCCGTGACGGCCGGCATCGCGACGTGCAGCACGGTGGCGTCGACGGCCACGAGCAGCAGACTCACGCAGAGGACGAAGAGAACGACCCAGCGGTTGGCACCGGCCCCGGCCGCCCGACGGCGCAGCCCAGCGGCGGCCGTGGTCGTCCCGGACATGTACGTACCTCCCAGATGGTCCCTCGCTCCGGCGGATCGACGGGGTGGGGACTCCCCGCGGCTGCGGCCGGGAGGAGTGGGGTCCCGGGGCCACGCGACGAAGCGAGCGAGTCGTCAGCGTACGCGAGTTCCCGCGGGCGTCGCGTGGCGGACCTCTCATGATTCCCCGGGAGGGGTGTGGCGTGCGCCACCTCCCCCGCGTCCATCACGCGGCCGATGGCGTCTGCGGTTCCGTAATGCACCGATAATCGAGCGCGTGACCGATCTTGGAACGCGCCCGGCGCCGACCCGCACCGGCGCCGTACGCCGGGCCGCCCCCGCGTTGGCGGGATACGCGGCCGTCCGCGCCCTGGGCCTGGTCGTGCTCGCGGTGTGGAGCGCGGCGCGCGGCGCGAGCCCGCACACCCTGCTCACCGCACGCTGGGACTCCCTCTGGTACACCCGTGTCGCCGCCCTCGGCTACGGCTACGAGGTCCGACTCCCGAACGGCGACGTCCACTCCAGCCTCGCGTTCTTCCCGCTGCTGCCCTGGCTGGAGCAGCTCGGCGCAACGGTGACCCCTCTGTCGTACGCCGACGCGGGTCTGCTCGTCTCGACGCTCGCCTCGCTCGCGGCCGCCTGGGGGATCTTCGCCGTCGCCGACCATGTGTACGGTCGCCGGGTCGGCGTCTGCGCGGCCCTGCTCTGGGCAGTGCTTCCGGTCGGTGTCGTGCAGTCGATGGCATACAGCGAGTCCCTGTTCACGGCGCTCGCGGCCTGGGCGCTGTACGCGGTCCTGACGGACCGCTGGGTGACGGCGGGCGTGCTCGCCTCGCTGGCGGGTCTGACCCGGCCGGTGGGGGCGGCCGTCGTCGCGGCCGTGTGGGCGGCGGCGATCGCCTCGTACATACGGGACGGGCGCGAGCGCCGGACCGGCGGACCACCGTTCCCTCGCCGGGCCCTCGGCATGCTTCTCGCCCCGCTCGGCGCCGCCGGCTACGTCCTGTGGGTCGGCCACCGCACCGGCCGGGGCCCGCTCGGCTACCTGGACGTCCAGGCCGGCTGGCGCAACGGCTTCGACGGCGGCTACGCCTTCGCCCGCTTCATCGCGAACACCTTCACCTCCTTCCCCTCGGCCCTCGCGGGCATCGGGCTGATCATCGGCGTCGCCGCGATCGTCTGGCTGTACGTGGTCTGCGTACGGCAGGGCCAGCCGCTGCCGCTGCTCGTGTACGCGGGGGTCGTCACCGCGCTCGCCCTGTGCGCGTCGAGCTACTTCGGCTCGAAACCCCGTCTCCTGCTGCCCGCCTTCCCGTTGCTGCTCCCCCTCGCCCGAGGTCTCGCCCGGGTGCGACCGCCGAGGTCGGCGGCGGTCCTCGGCGGTGTCGCGGTGGCGTCGGCCCTCTACGGAGCGTTCTGGCTCAACGGCTCCGGTCCGCCGTGATCGTTCGCGACGACCGGTGACCGGCAGGGTAAGTCCGGCCGAGCATTCGGTGAACGAATAGATAAGGGGCATAAAACGGAGGCGTTGTCGATCAATGGAATTGAAGGCCGAGCGTGACCCCGATAGCGGAATCCATAGAAATAAACCCGCTGTTGAGAGGAATCCCACATCACATCGTCATCACAACCCCGGTGATTCGCGTGGGTGTGGAGCTCACTCGCTGTAACGTCGATTGAGTGCGTATCGAACGAAAGCTGAGGCGTCCAGACCGGGTGTTCGCCCGGTTGGACCGTGAGCCGGAACGACCAGCTCACATTGACGTGCCCAGGATGAGCCGGCACCGAGTGGTTCTCTTCTCGGCAACTCTGGCCTTCTACACGGCGATCGTGTGGGCCGTCGTCGTCTCCTCATGGCTGGTCCGGCTCGACTGGCAGGTCATGTTTTTCCGGCCGTACCAGCAGTGGCCGCAGATCCACGCCTTCCTCGACTACTACGTGGTGCTGGGCCAGCGCGGCCCCACCGCGGTGATGGTCGCGGCCTGGCTGGGCTGGCGCTGCTGGCGGCAGCACACCCTGCGCCCGCTGCTCACCCTGGGCGCCGCGCTGCTCCTGCTCAACATCACGGTGGGCGCCGCCAAGTACGGGATGGGCCGCCTTGGACCGCACTACGCGACCGTCATCGGGTCCAACGAGATGTGGCGCGGCGGCGATATATTTCCCTCCGGCCACACCGCGAACGCCGTGGTGACCTGGGGGATTCTGGCGTATCTGGCCTCCACGCCGCGGGCCAGGCGCTGGCTGTCCGCGCTCTCCGCGGTGACCTCCCTGGGCGTCGGCATGACCACGGTCTACCTCGGGACGCACTGGCTGAGCGACGTGCTCCTCGGCTGGGCCGCGGGTCTGCTGATCCTGCTGGCGCTGCCCTGGTTCGAGCCGCTGATCGCCCGCGCGGAGATCGCCATCCTCGCCCTGCGGGACCGTCGGCGCAGCGGCCGTGCCGTCCCCGTGCCCGCTCCGGCCCCGGTCGCCGCCCGCCCGGCGTTCGTCGCCCCGCGCGTGCCGACCGAGGAGGCCCAGGTCCGGGAACCGGTGGGGGTCACCCGGACGGCCAAGGCGCCGGTGTACATGGCCCCCGGTCCGCACACGAGCCGTGGCGAGCGCACCCCGGTGACCCCGGTGGGCAGCCGGCGTCCGCCGAACTCGGACCGGGTGTCGCGCGGCACCCCGTCGGCCCGGCCCCTGACGGGAAGCTGACCAGCGACTACGACGCGGGGACCGGTACGCACGACCTCCCCGCACGGCGAAGGCCCCGGCTCATATCGAGCCGGGGCCTTCGCCGTGGGCGTCACCGGGGCCGGGCCTCGGGGCCCTTTGTCAGCCTTTCCAGCAGCGCCTGACCGTGCCGTCCACGACTTCGAAGTTCAGCCGCCCGACGCGGTACTCCATGGTGATGATCGCCCCCGGCGGCAGCGAACGGACCGTGCTCCAGCCGCGCTCACGGGCCAGCCGCTCGGCATGGTCGGCCGCCAGGCCGACGTACGTCTCGGGGATGTCGTCGGGTTCGGCTCCAGGGGGGTGAATCGGTGCCATGCCGCCACGGTAGGCCGCGGGATCTCACCGGGGAAGTGCACAGCCGTCTCTTCTGTCACACATCCCTCTCCTGTCACGCTTGTGTCACAGAACCACGACACTCGTTTCGTCGACGCGACTGTCACACGTACGAGGGGTTCTCATCCACGGACAACACCTCGAACGTAATTCGGAACTGTTCCGCCATCGCCGGAAGGGGTGTGAATAACCGCGGAATGCGCGGTGCCGGTCGAACAAGCGGATTGCATTCCCCATTCGGCGGTCGGCATGCATCTGATCCCGCATAAGAAGTGCACGGATTCCACACAGAATCCACTACCTCGGCCGGGCCGCCTCAGGCCCGCCTCGCGCTACGACGACCGTTCCACGGCCCGGGACAGCAGGTCCCGTGCGGCACGGAGCCTCCCGGTCAGTTCGGCGGGCTCCAGCACCTCGAACTCGAGGCCCGTCATCATCACGTGAATCACCAACACGTCGAGGTTCGGTGCTCCCGTGCGCAGCAGACAGCTGCCCTCGGTCTCGGCCTCCAAGGTGCCCGCCGACGGCGAGATCCTCTCGGCCGCCTCGTGCAGCGGCACCAGCAGCCGTACGACGGCCTGGGCGGCGTACGCGCGCGTGGAGACGCCCCTGGAGACGTACTCGGCCAGGTCCTCCGCCGGTGGCGTCCGCGGTGTGAACCGGGGTCCGTGCGGCGGCTTGAGGACCATGCGGTCGACGCGGAACGTGCGCCAGTCGTCGCGGTCGAGATCCCAGGCGACCAGATACCAGCGGCGCTCGGTGCACACCAGGCGGTGCGGCTCGACCGTGCGGCGGGTCAGGGCGCCGAGGGCGTTCTCCCCGCCCGAGCCCGTCCGGGACCGGGGGTGGTCGCGGTACTCGAAGCGCAACCGCTCCGCGTCCCGGCACAGATGGGCGACTTCGGTCAGCACAGCCGGGTCGACCGCCGACGGCCCGGGACCGCGCAGCATCGGCACGGTGAAGGCGTTGAGGGCGCTCACACGGCGGCGCAGCCGGCTCGGCAGGACCTGTTCGAGCTTGGCAAGGGCGCGTACGGAGGTCTCGCCGATGCCCTCGATGCCCTGTCCCGCGGCCGTGCGCAGCCCGACCGCCACGGCGACCGCCTCGTCGTCGTCCAGGAGCAGCGGCGGCAGTTCGGCCCCCGCGCCGAGCTGATAACCGCCGCTGGTGCCCGGGCTGGCGCTGACGGGGTAGCCGAGTTCGCGCAGCCGGTCCACATCGCGGCGCACGGTGCGCGGGCTGACGCCGAGGCGCTCGGCCAGATCGGCTCCGGACCATTCACGGTGGGCCTGGAGCAGGGACAGCAGGCGCAGCAGTCGTGCCGAGGTCTCCAGCATGGCCACGAGTCTGCCAGCCCTTGCGGACAGCGACTGTCCGCAAGGGAATACGGGCCAAGAGGCTGACGGACACCGGCAGATCGCGGTCCGTCATCCAGTACGGCCTGACCTCGGCCTCGCCCTGCTCCGCCCGTAGCGCGTCCTTGGGACGGCGGAACACCGGCTGCCTGTCGGCGCTGTCGGCCGGCGGCCGCGCGCCGCCCTGCGGCCTCTTGTCCGGCCGGCACGTGCGCGCCGGCGGGGACCCGGCCTCGGTGACGGACGCGGCAAGGACCAGGGTCCCACCGACCGTGGGTGGCCGGAACGCCACCGGGCTCCGGCGCCGCGATGCGGC